>DATKZJ010000026.1:0-15516 GCA_035527995.1 Spirochaetota bacterium
AGTTTCGCTCTCTCTGTTGTTGTGATGAACGTCTGGCTCTCTTTGTCCAAAAGCTCAATTACCATCTCCATATTCCTCCTGTCGAGCTCCAGAAGTATATCATCCATGAGGAGTATTGGAACGACCCCCTTTTCAGAAGTATAAAAGTATGCTTGTGCTAGTTTGAGAAATATCGCCGACAGCCGCGCCTCACCGATGGATCCGAAGTAGCGGACATCATGGGTCTCATCCATAAATGAGAGATCGTCACGGTGCGGTCCGACGAGACACTGGGCAAAGCGTGTCTCTCTTTCCCTGTATCCTTCGAGCTTTTCTGCAAAGCTTTTTCTTATGCTGTCTACCGATTGCCGCCCCTCGCCGTTCAATACTTTTGTCCTGTAACTGAGACTGAAAAGGGGCTCGGTTCTATATACATCTCTTACCCTGCCCTCTAGAAAATTGTTGATAAACTCCACCAAACCATACCGTTTATCAACAATGTATCCACCGGACTGCACGAGCTGTTCGTTCCATGAAAGAAGAAGTTCCCGATCCACACGTACCGCGTCTCTCAGGTAGCATGATTTCTGCTTCACCACAGTGAGGTAGCGCCTCAGGTTATCGAAGTAGAGAGGATCCACTGTCGATAAAATGAGGTCCAGGTAGGCTCTTTTTACCCGCGGAGGCCCTGTAACAAGGAGGATATCGTCAAAGTAGAATACCACGCAGTAGACATATCCGATTATATTCGATATTCGATCCTCTTGAGTACCGTTTATCAAAAGACGCTTTCTGTCCTTCTGGACAACGATATCGATGGCGTACCGGCCGCGGGGTGAGGAGAACATACCCTTGACATGGTAGCCTTCAGCTCCCCATCTTGTGAGCTTACTGTCGGCAGCCTGTCTGAATGATTTGGAGGTGGAGAGCACGTAAACTGCTTCCAGGAGATTGGACTTTCCTGCACCGTTATCGCCAAGTACGAGATTTTTTCCCCTTGAGAAGGAGATCTTCTGCTCATCGTAGTTCCTGAAATTATAAAGAAATATCGACTCTAGAAACAAATGGGTGACCCTGTCGGTAGATTGGAGTCATGAGCGGTACCTATACCCCTCCCTTCATGGGCATAATGAGGTTAGTGTAGCCCTCCTCTCCCTCACCCTGCACTGTCAAAACCCTCTCCGCATCCTCGAAATCCACCCTCACGCTATCCGCACCAATCTCCTTGAGGCAGTCCATGAAATAGATGTAGTTAAGCGCTATCTCGATCTCTTCATCATCGTACTGGATCGGTATCTCCTCGATTGCACCGCCCAGCGTCGGGTTCTGGGATGATACGGAGAGTTTTCCCTTTGTAATCTTTATTTTTATCTGGTTATAGCTCTCTTCAACGAGAATCGAAACCCGTTTTATCGCATTGTACAGGAGGGTGCGTTGAGCAGTGAAAAAGCGTTTCCTGTCCGCAGGAATGATCTTTTTGTAGTCCGGAAACTTCCCATCTATGAGGTTTGAAACGAGGTTGATATTGTCATATTTGAAGAATATCTGATTCTTGCTGAAACCCATATAGAGTTTCTCATCATCAAAATGATATTTCGCGACCTCAACGAGTACGATCTTCGGAATTATCACCCCGTCGTAAGGAACATAGAAGTCTTCGTTCGGAATGTCCAGGTCCTTCTGCTTCTTTGAGACGAGGCTGAGCCTCTTTCCGTCGGTTCCCACCATACTGACATCGCCGTTGTTCTTCTCCAGAAAGACTCCTGTCAGAGAGTATTTGTTCTCATCGCTCGATACTGAGAATATTACCTTTCTGATCATCTCTTTGAACCGTATCGGGTCCATCCCCACAAACTCTTCTTCAGGTTCGGTGTTGATATTCGGAAAGTCCTCCTTCGTAAGACCTGCTATGGTGAACTCGGCGTTGATCTCTTTGCTTTCGCTTCTTATGTTGAGCCTGTTGTTCTCATCCGACGTAAATACCACGCTGTCATCGGGCAGCTCCCGTACGATGCTTAAAAGCTTTTTTCCGTTTACTGCGAGAGCTCCGTCCTCCTCTGCATCTACCTTGTCGGATATCTTTATTCCGGTCTCAAGGTTTGAAGAGCAGAAGAAGAGATTTCCCTCTGATACGTCGATAAGCACGTTTGACAGTACAGGAACCGTTGTTTTGGAGCTCGCAATTGTGTCGGTATATGAGAGATACTTGATGAGTTTCTGCTTCGGGATTTTGATGTTCATTCTACTATCCTTAATATATTAAATTTAAAAATAGTAATAGTAATAGTACCGTAGATACTGTGTACTTTCTCACTAACTGTTTATATTGTAACAGTTACAGGGGATAAACTTCTGTGGATAACTATGGACTTATCCACAGGATGTTTCTCCCTCACGAGAGACCCCCTCAGTAATCCTTAAGTAATGTACATCATATTAACAGAATTTATGTCCGATCCCATAGGTAATAAACATAGTATTAACAGGTTACTCCCCTTTAATGGTTCTCCTTTATCTCTCTGATGATACGCTCGACCTTCATCCTGAAGGAGTCTTCCTCCTCATACTTCTGCCCTATTCTCGATATTGCGTGGATGACAGTAGAGTGATCCTTTCCGCCGAATTCGTTGCCGATCTCTGTGGTCGAGAATTCGGTCAGCCTTCGCGCCAGAAACATTGCGATCTGTCTCGGGAGTGCGATGTTTTTAGTCCTCTTCTTACTCTTCATATCCGAGTAGCTTATGTTGTAGAAGTTTGCAACCTTCTTCTGTATAAGGTCTATGGAGATGTCGTCCACACTGAGGACTGAGATCATGTCTTTCAGCGCGCGCTTTGCCAGATCGATGGTAATATCCTCGTTCACGAGATCATGGTAGGCGAAAAGCTTGTACAGGGCCGACTCGAGCTCCCTGATGTTCCATGTGAAGTTTTCCGCGATGTACCGTATAACACTGTCCGGTACATCGTACGACTCCTCCCCTACCTTCTCACGGAGAATCGATTCTCTCATCTCTACGTTCGGTGGTTGAATATCCGCAGTGAGACCCCATTCGAACCTGCTTCTCAGGCGATCTTCGAGCTTTTTCAGCTCCTTTGGCGGACGGTCCGAGGTGAACACCATCTGCTTTTTGGTCGCATATACCGTATTGAACGTATGGAAGAGCTCCTCCATTGTCCCCTCTTTTCCCTGAATAGAGTGGACGTCGTCTATGAGGAGCAGATCCGAATTCCTGTACTTGAGCCTGAAGCTGTTCATTATTCCTTTCTGGATAGAGGTGATATAATCGTTCATGAAGCTCTCACCGGTGATGTACAGTATCTTTTTTTCAGGGTACTTGTCGATCACGGTGTGGCCTATAGCGTGAAGCAGGTGGGTCTTGCCCAGACCTACACCGCCGTACACGAAAAACGGATTCCAATATTTCCCGGGGTATTCCGCGATCTTCTTAGCCGCTGCCGCGGCAAGGTCGTTGGAGTCACCGACGACAAACTTGTTGAATGTGTATTTCGGATTGAACATGGTGTGACGCGGATCCTGAACAGCGCCCTTTGCCGCGCTTTTTGACCTCTTTACGGTCTGCTTCTCTGCTACAGGCGTTACAACCACGTTTACCTTGATGTTCTTACCGCACAGCTCCTTTGTCTTATCGGTGATGATCTTCAGGTAGCGCTCTGTGATTATATCCTTTACGAGTTTAGAGAAGACCGATACGGTGATGCTCTTTTCATCCGAGGTTTCATACCTTATCTGGTTTATCCACGTATTGTACTCCTGATAGGTGAGCTCAAGAGAGATGAGATTCAGCACCTCTTTCCAGGTCTTTTCATGCATCGTAGTTGTCCATGACAAATGAGTTTTTAGATAACAATTTTCGGTGAATGAATCACAAGAAAGTAAAAGACGGTCTCCGTTACCCTAGAACGATAATGAACCAGGTATCGAGCCGTTTGAAATCAAACACCTCTTCTTACAGCCGCACTCTTTTTAGTAATAACTAATTTACTATGTAATAATAATTTATTAAGTTATTCACAGTTTTTACACAGGAACTACAACGACCGATCCTGCAGAAAGGCAGAGAGGGTCGTTGTTCCTGTATCTTTATGTATGAATTTTTGCAACATAACACGTACGACTCTCTATCTTTAAAAATATATATAGTTAGGGGATTAATGGTTTATCGAGCGATTTTGTAAACCTCTGCCTTTCGCATAATTCTAGGAAAATCAATTAATTACCTGCATAGCACTGATTTATATGAAAATTATTCACAAGATGTTAACAGGAAAAAAATGACTCCGTCACAGTAATGTTCTATTGTACCCAATCTTGTAAATATTATCAACGAAAATATCAGAAAATGATTTTCCTTGACTCCGGGGGTAAGAGTATTTATATATAAACTTTAACTTAATAATAGTATGATGGATAGTTATAATGAAGCGAACATATCAACCGAGCAGGATAAAAAGGAACAGACGATTCGGTTTCAGAAACAGGATGAGTACAAAGGGAGGGAGAAGCATCCTCAGGCGCAGAAGGAGGAAGGGAAGGAAACGCCTGACAGTGGCTGACAGTGGTTGACAAGGCATTATATGATTTTTTTTACAGGCAGTTAGGTTGATTTCAAAAAAGAAAAAGGAGAAGTTTAATAGAAAGGAGAGGGTAAGAAGGAGAGAGGATTTTCAGCGTGTATTGCGGGAGGGCAGAAGGGCCCACTCCGGACAGTACTCATTGATAGTCGTCGAAAACAGTCTCGACTATGTGAGGCTGGGTCTTTCGATACGCAAGAGTATAGGCAATGCAGTTAAGAGGAACTATGAAAAGCGACTGTGCAGGGAGTTTTTTCGAAGAGAGATAATCGGACTGAAGAGGGGATTCGATGTACTTATAATTATTAAACATAGAACTGAAAGTTTCCCGGAAAGCTACAGGAGGTTACAGGAGCTTTTTCAACGTTCTTTGAAGTAAGTAACGAGGTCATGAGAGTCAAACAAATAAAGGAACTCTTTTTACAATTCATCAAGAGCAGTTCTATTAACTGCATCAAGGTTTACCAGAAGATCATATCTCCCTTTTTTCCCCCATCTTGTATCTACAGCCCCACGTGTTCACAGTACGCAATAGAGGCCATAGGGAAGCATGGAATCCTGAAGGGCGGTTTCATGGCACTGCGGAGAATTCTGCGCTGTACTCCCTTTCACAGGGGCGGGTATGACCCCGTACATTAGCGAGCTGTGACGGGTTGTCCGTCGTTCGGAAAACAAACCAATAGGATCGCAGCATGGATAAAAACACTATTTTGGCTATTGTTATAATATTTGTTCTCATAATGCTGTTCCAGCTACTCTATCTCAAGCCGAGAATGGAGCAGCGGCAACAGGTCGCTGAACAAGAGCAGAAGGTAGAGGAGGAGTACGTAGAGCAGCCGGCTGAAGAGGAGGCAGAGGCCGAGGAAGCTCAGGGAGCCGAGACCTTAGGATTTCTCATACCTGTCGAGGATGCAGAGAAGAAGGTCGTCTCCGTAGAGACAGATAACTATTCGGTGAGCATATCGTCTGAAGGGGCTTCAGTGGTGAGCTTTCAGCTCAAGGAGTACCTGGATAAAGGTGGTGCCCCGGTAGAGCTCGTACAGTTCAGCGGAAACGATATCCGTCCGTTTGAGGTGCATTTCGATCGGCTGGGGAACCTTTCCGGGAAAGACCGCACACTCTACTATGTCGAAAAACTCTCCGACACCGAATACAGATTCTATAGAGACTTCGAGGATAGAGAGGGAAACCCATTCCGCTTCTCAAAGATCTATAACTTTCAGGACGGTGAGTATATGTTCGATCTCACCCTGCGGGTGGATTCTCTCGAAGACGCAGATCTCTATATCAATCAGGATAATATCTCCTACACGCTCGCATGGGGACCGGTGCTCGGTCCGACGAGCGTGATACGAAACAGGTACAATATCACGACACAGGGGTACCATGAGAGCAAAAGGTTCAAAAAGGTGATGAGAGGGGCAGGCGGGTGTACTTTGAAAAGGGGCGAGTCCCGGTACGAAGAGATTTCGAGGGTCCTCGATTGGCTCGGTATCGCCAACAGATACTTTTTCGTGGGTATCCTTCCTGACCAGAAGAACTACATCTATGCCTTTGATCAGCGACAGCAGGGGAAGTACTTCATAGGGATTTCCCATCCATACTTCAGGGGGAAGGAGTTTGAAGACAGCTTCAGGGTGTACGCCGGTCCGAAAGACAGGAAGCTTTTGAAGAGGTACGGGAACGACTTCGAGTCTGTAAAGGGATCGCGAATTCTGAAGCCTATCGTTATCTTCCTCGAGATAATGATCAAGGCATTCTACAAGCTCGTGCACAACTACGGGGTCTCAATCATTCTCATGACTATCGTGATCAAGATCATCCTCTACCCGCTCACACGCAAGAGCTTTCAGTCGATGAGGAGGATGAGCGCGCTACAGCCGAAGATCACCGAGATCAGAGATAAGTACAAAAACAACCAGCAGCAGATGAACAAGGAGATACAGGGCTTGTACAAAAAGGAGAAGGTGAGTCCAATGGGAGGATGCCTGCCCATGATCCTTCAGCTCCCCATCTTCTACGGGTTGTACTCGCTACTCTCAGGGATGATAGAGCTTCGGCAAGAATCTTTTCTCTGGATCAAGGACCTCTCCCTTCCCGATACCGTGGCAACGGTACGGGCAATGATGCCACTTTTGGGGTATAGGATAGAAGGTCAGGGCTTTACGGACATCAACATACTTCCCTTCATTATGACAGGGACGACACTGCTCCAGTCGAAGCTCACTTCGGGCGGTCAAACCGGCCAGCAGGGAAAGATGATGATGTATCTCTTCCCCCTGATGTTTTTCTTTATATTCTGGAACATGCCGTCAGGCCTGGTACTGTACTGGACCATCCAGAATATTCTGACAATAGGGCAGCAGTACCTTATCGATTATAATCTGAAGAAAAAGAAGCTCACGACCCCACCACCCCCTGTGGCGAAGAAAAAGAGATATCGATAGGATGGAGGTGATTGCATGGTAATAATGGAATACGAAGGAAGAACAGAGCGGGATGCTATAAAGAAGGCAGCAGAGGACCTCGGTATTGAAAGTGACAATCTCAAGATCGAGGTAATCAGTGAAAAGACGAAGTTTTTCAGTTTCGGAAACCTTGTAAAGATAAGAGTCTTCCTTGAGGATGCCGAAAATGATCCGTCGAAGAGGGCGGATAAGTTTCTCAAGGGACTTTTCGGCACTATTGGAGTCGATATCTCTACGGATATAGAAGAAGAATCCAACAAACTCCACGTCGAGATCGTCTCCGACAGCGCGGGACTTATCATCGGGAAGCGCGGTAAGACACTCGAAGCGCTTCAGCTGCTTACAAACATAGTGGTGAACAAGAACGAAAAGAACTGGAAGAAGGTCGTACTCGATATCGAGAACTACCGAGATCGTCGTGAGAACACGCTGAAGGAGCTGGCCTTCAAGGTAGCGGCAAAGGTAAAGAAGATCCAGAAAGCACAGATGCTAGAACCGATGAACCCTTTCGAGCGGAGGGTGATCCATATGGCCCTGCAGGATGATCCTCTTGTTTCCACGAAGAGCGAGGGGTCCGGAAACCTCAAGAAGGTGAGGATATATCTCAAGGGGGGAAACAGCAAGAAGTAAATTCCCGCTCATGACGGAATGCTTGTGATCCTCACAAAGAGGGAAGAAACCAGGAAGTGACTCTTCTACCATTACGGTATATGATGCTGTGTACCGATATGTCTTCTCCTGTCCTGAAATACACAATACACAGACCGTAAAACCCTTGTCTCCCTCCCATCAGGGGGGTAGTATTTTAGTGGTATAAGCGCCTAGTGTCAAGGAGGTACCATGGAAAGGATTGATAGGAGGTCTTTTTTACGGCTCGGTGCAGGAGTGTTCGCAGCGGCACTTTTTACAAGCACCCCTCTTACTCTCTTTTCTTCCCAGGACGAGGAGGAGGACTGGGTCGCTCCAAAAGCAGCGAGGGTGGGCTACCTTGTCGGCAAGCTCCTGATAAACGGGAGAGGAGCAAAACAGGGGGACGAAATTGTCGAAGGCGACATCCTGCAGACCCAAGATAACTCCGAAGCCGATATAGAGATCAAGAACTATGCGATGTTTCATATGAAGGCCAACACTACTGTTGAAGTAAATGATATATTCAAGGCCGCAAGAGTTACCGTAAAGAAGGGATGGTTTCTTACAATCGTCCGGAGCGGGAAGAGTTTCTATGTAACGACGCCGATGGTTCTCGCAGGGGTGAGAGGCACCGTCCTCTTCGTCAATGTGCTCGATGAAAAAAGGGTCTACCTGTGTGACTGCACCGGGAATGTCGATCTCCTCGAAGGGCCAGGCAAGCATAGGCTGAAGAGCATCGAGAGTGATTACCACACCGCCTTTAACCTCAAGAGAACGGGAAGCGGTTTACAGATTACCCGGGCGGGTCTCTTTTATCATCATGATAGGGATATACTGAATATGGCGGAGAGATTTCCGAAAGAGACCGAGATCTTCAGAAAGAAGAAGGACAGCGGGTACTGATCCCTGTTTTTTAAAGATCACAGTAAGAAGTTGCGAGATGAAAGCTCTGAAATGTGTAAAGGTCATTCGCTGGTGTGTAGCTGTCCTAACTTGATATACTACGATCAGGCAGAGGGTTGTTTCCCCTGTCGGCTGGTTTTATACTATCAGGAGCTCATCTCGCTTTTTTTCTTCTTGTATTATCGCGTAGCCTTGGAATATTCCAAAAAATAGGAGATAGTACCTTAATACTGATATTCTTACCTTTTTCATCAAGAATGTGGCTTGTCCACATTAGGGGTTTTATAGGGTTCCAGAGATTTTCTCATCATAAACCCAGTTTTTTATATGAAAGTATAATAAATTATCTTTTTTCTGAAGGGTCTGGAATGAGTAGCGGGAAATACGATGTAATCGTCGTCGGGGCAGGACACGCGGGGTGTGAGGCTGCCCTGGCCTGCGCTAGAATGGGAGCTTCCACTCTCCTTCTTACAATGAATATGGACACGGTCGCCCAGATGTCGTGCAATCCCGCAATCGGCGGAATCGCCAAGGGTCAGCTCGTGAGGGAGATCGACGCTCTCGGCGGCGAGATGGCAAAGGTTGCAGACGAACACGGAATTCAGTTCCGGATGCTCAACACAAACAAGGGTCCGGCTGTTCATGCGCTGAGGGCTCAGGCCGATAAGAAAGGCTACCAGTTCGGGATGAAGCACAGGATCGAGAGACAGCAGGGTCTCGAGCTGAGGCAGGACATGGTCGATGGGATCGTCGCCGATAGAGGAAAGGTTGAAGGTCTGAGAACCACTCGCGGAAACGAGTATGAAGCCCGGCATGTCATCGTTACCACCGGGACCTTCCTCCGCGGCCTGATCCATATCGGTCAATACCAGGAGCGGGCCGGGAGGATAGGGGAACTTTCAGCTGAACTGTTGAGCGAGAGCCTCGAGAGCCTGGGCTTCCCGCTCTCACGCCTGAAGACCGGGACCCCTGCGAGGGTGAACAGACGGAGCGTCAACCTCGATGTGATGGCGGCTCAGTATGGAGACGAGCATCCAGTCGGGTTCTCCTTCTCAACGGATAAAATCAATTCACCTCAGGTTCCCTGCTACGTCACCCATACAAACACCAACACCCACGAGATAATACGAAACAGCCTCGACAGGGCCCCCCTCTTCACAGGCCAGATAAAGGGAATAGGGCCTAGATACTGCCCCTCAATAGAGGATAAGGTCGTCCGCTTCCCCGATAGGGAGCGGCACCAGATATTTGTAGAGCCCGAGGGGATCGGTACCGAGGAGATGTACCTCAACGGGGTCTCTACGAGTCTTCCGGAGGAGGTCCAGGTGGGGTTTCTCCGCTCCATCAGAGGGCTCGAGGATGTCGAGATCATGAAACCGGGTTATGCGGTGGAGTACGATTTCGTCCCTCCAACCGAGCTTCTGCTAACGCTCGAGACGAAGCGCGTGAAGGGTCTTTTTTTCGCAGGACAGATAAACGGGACGAGCGGGTATGAGGAGGCGGCTGCACAGGGCCTCATGGCCGGGATCAATGCAGTGTGCGATCTTCGAGAGGAGCCTCCGCTGGTGCTCGATCGCTCCGAGGCATATATTGCGGTACTCATCGATGACCTCATAACAAAAGGGACAAACGAGCCATACCGCCTTTTCACATCGAGCGCAGAATACCGCCTGAATCTCAGACACGACAATGCAGATCTCCGGCTGGCCGAGCACGGCCACAGGGTGGGACTTCTCTCAGAGGAGGACTACGACAGGGCCGGGACGAGAAAACGGCTTTTCGGTGAGCTTATCACGCTCTGCGACGGGCGTCGTTTCGGAAGCAGGACATACTCCGATCTTTTGAAGCAGCGGGACGGCTCGCTGGACCAGATAGAGGAGATTGATAAAGAGGTAGCGGGGTATCCTGGCTCCGTAAGAAGGTCGGTTGAGATCGAGGTGAAGTACTCCGGTTATATCAGGCGGCAGAACGAGAAGATCGAGCAGTTCAAACGAATGGAGAGGATGCGCATACCGCACGATATAGATTATAGTGTCGTGCAGGGTATAACAGGTGAAGCTGTCGAAAAGCTCGACCGCATCCGTCCTCAGTCACTCGGACAGGTATCGAGGATTTCCGGGGTCAAGCCGTCGGACATCACTAATCTCGTCTACTACCTTCGAAAGGTGTACCCGGCCGCAGCCGGTACAAAGGGGATGGAATGTCATTGAACAGGGAGCAGCGAAGCATCCTTCTCGGGGGGCTTTCGAGACTCGGCATAGAGAGCACAGAAGAGATGATCGGTCGATTCTCTATCTTCATCGAAGAGCTTGTTCTCTGGAATCGGCACACGAACCTCGTAGGAACGAATGATGTCGAGCGTATCATCGTGAGGCATATCCTCGACTCCCTCTCGGCGTACTGTTTATTAAAAGCTCAAAATGGGTCGATATTAGATATTGGAACAGGTGCCGGGTTCCCCTCGATTCCGCTGAAGATAGCGGCCCCCTCCCTGCAGATCACCCTGTGCGAGAGGCGAAGGAGGCGGGCGGCCTTTTTACGGAACGTTGTCAACCTCCTCGACCTCAGCCGCGTGGATGTTGTGGAGTGCGATGTGAGGGACGTCCGACAGCAGTTCGATATAGCCCTCGCACGGGGAGTCGGCGAGCTGGTACAGATAGTCGAACTTACGGGTGAGGTTTTAAAGGAGAGATCCATGATCATCGCATTCAAGGGAAAGATCACAGAGATCGAGAGAGAGATGGAGAGGCTCAAGGAGTCGAGCTGCGCCGACAAGAGTATGCACATCGATGTCCAGAAGGTAACGGTTCCGTACCTGGACAAAGAGGAACGCAACATCGTCATTATCAAGACGAAGTAGGAAGGCTGCCGGTCCCCATTGCACCAAGAATCCTCCGACCAATTCTATTGACAAAACACACTCCGAACATTTATACTTAAAAAAAGTAAATTTTTAACAAAATGTCCTAAAAAGAGGTAGCATGAAAAGCTTGGTCGAAATCCAGAAGAAGTCGTTTCTAACAATCGAGGACCTGGTAAAGCTCCAGGAGATAGTCCTCTCTACTGGGTACATGAGCGGTGACAGGGTGCTGAAGGAGATCGAGTGGTTTACCGTAGATCTTGGTATTGACGAGTACTACTTCAAGACAACGAGCATAGAGGATATTGCCAAGCACCTGCTCGCAATCTCGGCATCGGCGCTCGTTTCGAAGTACGGGGGCGAGGGCGTCGGAATTCAGCTCATGAACGAACGTGACGACAGAGCAATCTACATCGTCGAAGATGTCTCCTCGAAGACAGATGAGATCGAGCGAAGGATAGAGCAGCGTTACTCGATGTACCGGGTGGAGAGCTATCTCACGAAAAAAAAGGCGCAGGGCCGCCTTCTGAGGTTCTACATAGTAACAAAGCCGGAGTACCAGCGGGGTATCGAGAAGAAAGAGCGGCTGAGCTTCGAGGATGCAGCCAACAGCGCGTTCCTTCAGCGCTCAGAGCCGGGTACAATCGCGCGTTACAAGGAGGCGTGGGAGTCGATGAATAACAGGCAGTCTCCCTATATCGCCGTATCAGAGAAGACCGAGACGAATGAGACGAGATTTATGGTCGGTATCCACGGGGAGGGTGCGCGGCAGTTCCTCAGCAACTTCTCTCACCTCCTATACAAATACAACATCCACTCGAAACGCAAGTACAGGGAGACCTTCTTCGACCGCAAGTGCATCAACACCTTCTACTTCGACCGAATGGATGAAGAGACGATAGAGGAGTTTTCAAGGGACCTTGGCTCTGTGGTGATGCTCCCTCAACACCCTATCACCCAGCTTTTTAATGATGAGATCTATTCTGCACAGGAGACTATGTATGCCGTCTCCGCATGTGTGTTTACCCATCAGTTCCTCACGGTTCTTACCGAGGAGTACCTTATCCTGAACCGCGCGCTGAAGGATCAGCCGGAAGCGAAAGGGATCCTCGACAAGATAAAGATGAGGCTGATAAAGGACACGTTCTCAGAGGTGAGGATTACTCAGGCGGTGATCGACCACCGCGATATCGTGTCGCTCATCTACTCATATTTTGTGCAGAAGCTCCACCCAAGGCGCGCGGTTCAGGACCTGTCGGGTCTCGAGGAGGAGATTCGATCGAAAATATATAACGACGTCCCTTCGCAGAAGAACAAAACGATCCTGAACTTCATGCTGGGTTTCAATCGGCAGATCATCAAGACGAACTTCTTCATGAGGGACAAGACCTGTATGGCGTTCCGGCTCGATCCCTCGTTTCTCGACAGGGTGGATTTTCCAGAGTCTCCGTATGGGCTCTTCTTTATCGTCGGCCGGACATTTGTCGGGTTCCACATACGCTTCAGAGATATTGCGAGAGGCGGTATACGGATCGTAAAGTCGAGGAACCTCACGGCGTACGAGAACAACCTCGATACCATATTCTTTGAGAACTACAGCCTTGCTTCGACCCAGCAGAAGAAGAACAAGGATATTCCCGAAGGAGGCTCCAAGGGAACGATCCTCCTGTTCTTCGGGAGCCAGAACGAGGAGGAGATCGCGTTCAAGAGCTATATAGACGGGATCATGGATCTCATAATGCCCGGTGAGGAGGTTATCGATCTTCACGGGAAAGATGAGATACTCTTTCTCGGACCTGACGAGAGGACAGCGGAACTGATGAACTGGGCCGCGCTCTATGCGAAGAGGCGAAAATATCCGTTCTGGAAGGCCTTCACCACTGGGAAGGCGCCCGCAATCGGCGGAATACCACACGATACGTACGGAATGACGACCGCAGGGATCCATGAGTATGTGCTCGCCATACTGAAGAAGATGGGGCTTAAAGAGGAGGAGATCACGAAGCTCCAGACAGGAGGTCCGGACGGCGACCTCGGGAGCAATGAGATCCTGATTTCGAAGGACCGTACGATTGCCGTTGTCGACGGGAGCGGTGTGCTCTACGATCCCGAGGGGATCGACAGGGAGGAGCTGAGCCGTCTCGTGAAGCAGCGGGTCATGACGGACGAGTTTAACGGAAAGCTTATCTCGAAAAGGGGATTTTACGTTTCCGTCGATGACAAGGAGCTCGTACTCCCTGACGGGAGCACGATTCCCAACGGAGAGGAGTTCAGAAACACCTTCTGTCTCCACCCCCTTGCGAAGGCGGACCTCTTTGTGCCGTGTGGAGGGAGACCTGCCTCTATCAACATCAACAACTGGAAGGGCCTCTTCGACGATAACGGGAGGCCGAAGTTTCGTATCATCGTTGAAGGGGCAAACCTCTTTATCACCGAGGACGCCCGTCTCAGGCTCGAGGAGCACGGCATTGTCCTTATAAAGGATGCGTCTACAAACAAGGGAGGGGTGACCTCCTCCTCTCTCGAGGTGTTCGCATCGCTCGCGCTGAGCGACGATGAGTACGACGGGCTGATGAGAGTACAAGAAAAGAGCGTATCGGATTTCAGGAAAAAGTATATAGAGGACATTATTGCGACGATCCGAAAGAATGCCCGCATGGAGTTCGACCTTCTGTGGAAGGAGCACGAAACATCCGGGAGCCCGTTCACCCTGCTCACCAACATGGTCTCCTTAAAGATAAACGATATCACAGATGCGGTTGCCGGTTCCGATCTCCCGGGCGACAGGAAGATTCGGGAAAAGATCGTAGCCGAGTACAGCCCGAAGCCACTGCTCGATCTCGTCGGCATCGACGGTATATTGAAGAGGGTGCCGGATAAATACCTCGACGCAATCGTTGCGACGAAGATAGCGACAGGATTCGTCTATAAGTTCGGGCTCGATACGACCGAGGTCGATTTCTATAACTACGTACGGGCCATATCGTAATCGTACTTGTTATAAAGGGTATCCCATACCGTCGCAGACGCGGACGCTGAAGTGCTTAAAGAGATTCATTCAACGTCGGGCGACGAAGATAGCGACAGGATTCGTCTATAAGTTCGGGCTCGATACGACCGAGGTCGATTTCTATAACTATGTCCGCGGGCTGTCGTAGATAAACGGTTCTAGAGCCCGAGAGACAGTATTATGCCGGTGTATCCTCTCATATCAAAAGGTCATGATCTATTTTCATACCTGGTGTATGCCTGCAGGCCGTCAAAAGGCTTCGGCGGGTGATAGGAAGAGCCCGATACTGAATATGGAACCCTTGTTTTTCTGTGGCTGCTGCATTGAACATCACGTCTTTCTGCCATATCCCGAAATATTCGAAGAAGGTTGGAGGCCGGTTCCGTAAAAATCAGCAAGAAGATGATCTGGATCTCACGTAACATCCGCTTCCCACACGGTTACGAAACTCTCTACGGGACGATGAGGATTTGAATGTCGCACACATTCGTGTTCGTAGGCCCTGTCTTGAAGAGAGCTCCTCCGGCATCGAAGAAGCTGTAGGAGTCGTTATTCCTTAAATAACCGTCAATGCTCATACTCCTTCCTTCGGCGCGGAGCCCGTCCAGTTTTTCGAGCAGCCCTGACGATGCATATGCTCCTGCCGCATCGGTGGGCCCGTCGTTTCCGTCGGTTGCCGCCGAGAGGAGATAGATCCCATCTGTGCCTTCACGGTCCGACTCGAGTCCCTGAAGGAAGGAAAGCGCGAGTTCGGTGTTTCGGCCTCCCTTCCCGTTTCCCCTCAGGGTGACGGTCGTCTCCCCTCCGGAAACGATACACGCCGGTCGTTTTACAGGGATCCCGTGCCCCAGTATATCCTTTCCGATTCCGAGGAGGACCTTCGCCGCCTCACGCGCCTCTCCTGTTATCTGGGACGATAACAGCAGGACGGTGTACCCGAGCCGTTGTGCCTGATAACGGGCGCCCATCAGCGCGAGATAGTTGGTACCGATGAGGATGTTGTGAGTCCGCTCGAAAACCGGATCGCCTTTCTTCGGCGTTTCGGGGAGCTCCCCGTTCGCCCCCATGGTGAT
>DATKZJ010000027.1:0-4093 GCA_035527995.1 Spirochaetota bacterium
CGGTGGTATCGACCCAGATAAACTGGTTCTCCTCCGTAGGCAGCCGCTGCGCCTCACCGTCCCAGGAGAGCACCTTCTTCGGGTACCGCCTCACCCTGTCGAGAAACGGAACCTTCAGCTTGAGACCGGCCTCACTGGAAACCTGTATGATCCTTCCGAACCTCACCACAACAACCTGCTCCCCCTCTTTCAAGGTATAGAAAGGGCCGAAAGCCAGTACTATAAACACCACAACTACGACGACAACAATACCGGTGATCAGCTTTTTCATTTGCTCTCTCCTTTCATCTCATCTGAAAGCGACTTGAACGGTATGAAGTTCTTCAGGTTCTTGTCTATGAGATTGGTCTTTTCCTCGGCTGCAAACACATCCTCATACATCTCCAGGTACAATCTCGTACGTGTTACCGCAGGGTTTCTCTTGTATTCCCTCAGCACCTGCAGAAACCTCGCCACATCACCCTCTGCCTCGTTTACCCTCTCCACCGCGTATCCTTCCGCCTCCTGGATACGCTGTTCGGCCTCTCCTTTGGTCTTGGGTATCGTCTCGTTGTACGCCTGCTTCCCCTCATTGATAAGCCTGCTCCTGTCCTGAATGGCCTTGTTTACATCCTCGAAGGCAGCCTGTACAGAACCCGCGGGGGGCACGATATTCTGCAGCTTTACAGTGGTGACCCTTATGCCGAGCTCATACTTGTCGAAGAGCTCGTTCATCATGTCCTGCCCTGTCAGCTCGATATTTGCCCGTTCGGCACCGATAACATCGAGAATCGCACGGTCACCGACGAGCAGGTTTATCACGGACTGCGAGATGTCCCTTATCGTCTTTCTCTGGTCATCCACATGGAAAAGCCACTTCACCGGATCATCGATTCTATACTGGATGATCCACTCGACGTCGACGATATTCAGGTCGCCCGTGAGCATAATGGACTCCCCGGGGAAATCATCCCCAAGATACGTTGTTGTTATCCCGGGCCTCAACGTCCTGAACCCGAACTCCTCCTTCAAAACCACCTGTGTCGGGACCTTGTACTTTCTCTCTATCCCGAAGGGCAGCTTGAAGTGCAGCCCCGGTTCAGTGAGGCGGTTAAACCTCCCGAACAGAAGCACGACACCCTGTTCTTTCTGATCGACTACGTACACGCTCGTCAAAGCCATTATCAGGACGAACAAAAAGATCAGTATGCCGATCACCACGTTCTGGCTTATTCCTTTCGACTGGGTCGATTGACTTCCTACTTGTAGCCCCATACTTTACCCCTTTCCGGCTCTAAAGAGCGACTAGTATCTTATAACACTGTAACTAACAATACCATAAAGGTCAAGAACTGTAGCACATACACCTGTAGCGAAAATCATCAGCAGGACACTCCCCCCGCATCTATTCCCTGAATTTTCAGGCAGAATAAAAAACCTCACCCTACGATAGGACGGCAGGCCTTCATAACACCGTTCATGGATCGCACATCACAGGAATGAAGCACGAGTCTCCATCCGGCACCACGATCGCTAGAGCATGACTTGCTCCATTTGAGCCCCCGTTTCCTCTTCCCATGAGAAGGGGTTAACCCCAATTTCTCACAAAACTCTGTAAATATTTGAATAGAGGGTTTTAGCGCTTTTCTTACTGTAAACTCTATTTTTTACATGAAAATATAAACTACTATCATACCATTACTAAGCTATGTTGATATGCAATTGTTTAGAAAAGCGCACTAATAAAGGATCCAGACATAGACTGTAAGGACAACACGATCCGAAGAACAGGGAAAGGCAAAAACCCGGCATTACCCGAGGCCAAGCTTCTTCAGCTTCGGCTGTATCACGATCCTGCAGTAGCCCGCATTCCGGTTCTTTTCGAAATAATCCTGATGGTACCCCTCTGCAGGGAAAATCCGATCGTATGGACGAATCTCCGTCACGATGGGGTTTTTGTACAGTGCCCCAGCCCTCCTCATCGACTCCTCGGCAGCGGTTTTCTGTTCCTCGTCGTGGTAAAGAATGATCGATCTGTACTGCGTCCCCACATCCGCTCCCTGGCGGTTGGGGGTTGTCGGATCGTGTGCCTTCCAAAAGAGGTCAAGAAGCTCTTCATAACCGATCCGATCGGTATCAAACTCTATCTGAACGACTTCAGCGTGGCCGGTTTTTCCCTCACACACCTCCTCGTAGGAGGGGTCAGAAACAGTCCCTCCTGCATATCCGGAGGTTACAGCGACCACACCATCAACACGCTCGAACACCGCCTCCACACACCAGAAACAGCCTCCTCCCAGCGTCGCGATTCCGTTCTTCCTGCTCATGGTTTTCTCCTTTTCTGCCTTCGTGTCGCATCTGTAATAAAAGCATTTAAGCTTTTTTTTATACTATACTTTTAATATACTATGCTGGAAAAGCGATATTCGAGCCCCTGAACATGAAAACCCGGGGAGGACCGCAAGCCTTTTGTTGGCCACAGCACAAAAAACCTGAGAACCCACTGGATAAAGCCGGAGCCCGTTTCAGTCCATGGAATAAAAAACCGTCCTAAACCCTACGAAAGACTGATTTATTAATTTGAAGACCGTTATAAAACCGTTCGGCTCCGGGGACCGATCATGCAGATCAAGCACCCTGCATGTGCTCTCTGACATGGCTCATAGGAAGAAATTATACAAATGTAACCAATTCAGCGGGCTTAACAATACAAGATAAATATAAAAATTTACCCGGAAGAGCGGCATGTAAGGAGCTGAAAAAGGGGCATTTACTGCTATATTCTGAAAAGGCACAAACCCGAATGCCGAGCCGAAGTCTCTTCGGAAACGCGGGGCAGATACGGTAAGGGAAGAGAGGCCTTGAACGATTATCTCTTGGGGCGGCCGATTCATGAGCCCTTCTGGCCGAACCCCTTTCTTTCCATAACCCCCCACTCCCTCTTCGCCGTAAAGAACCTGAAAAACCCCTTCAGCTTGCACCAGAGATTGATCTGACGGTAGAAGAAGTTCTCAATAAGAGAAACGAAGAGCCTGACAACAAAGTGGTGGAGCGGCGCCTTTTTACCGATCTCATAATTCTCCATGATGAGGGCGTAAAATGTGTGAATGAGGCTGTAGCCCCATGTCACGACGAAGAATATCAGGAGAGTTTTCAAAGGCAGCACATGCATTCCGATACCGACTGCCAGAAGGGCGTAACCGATGATCTCGAAGAAAGGAGGAACGATTTCAGTGAGGATGTAGAACGGCGCGGCGAAAAGCCCGATGATACCGTACTTCGGATTGAAAAGCATATCGCTGTTCTCGAACAGGCTCTCCATGAGCCCCATCTGCCAGCGTACCCGCTGCCTCGCGAGAACCCGTATCGTCGACGGTATCTCTGTCCAGCACACCGTGTCCGTGACGAATGAAACCTTGTATTGTACCTTTTCTTTCCGCTTCAGCTTGTGGAGCTTTACCACCAGCATCATATCTTCACCGAGGCTCTTCCTCTTATATCCCTCTACTTTCAGCACATCACTCTTCTTAAAAAGACCGAACGCTCCAGATATGATGAGAAGGGAGTTTATGGTAGAGAGCCCAAGCCTTCCCAGAAAGAACGCCCGTGCATACTCAACGCTCTGGAGGATGACGAGGAGGTTTTTCGTCAGTTTCTCCTCTAAAAGCCGCCCCATCTGGATGACCGCCCCGTTCGCCGGCTTTACGATACCGCCGACCGCCGTCGTTCTCTCGGGGTCGTTGATAAACGGCAGTATGAGCTTTGCAAGGGCATCCTCACCGAGTATGGTATCGGCATCGATGGCGCAAAAGTAGGGGTATCTCGAAACATTGATGCCTGCATTGAGCGCGTCCGCCTTTCCGCCGTTCTTTTTATCTATGACGATGATATTCTTGAAATCTTTTGATATGTAGATCCCGCGTACCTTCTCGGTGTCTACGGAACGCCTGAAGACATAATCCGTTTTTATCAGGTTGAACGCTTCGATAAGCTTCTGCAGGGTACCGTCCGTAGAGCCATCGTTCACCACGAGGAGCTCGTACTGCGGGTAGCGGACAAAGAGGATCGAACGTACACTCTCGACAATCGACTTCTCCTCGTTATAGGCGGGAAG
>DATKZJ010000028.1:0-6445 GCA_035527995.1 Spirochaetota bacterium
CCCGGTCCCACGAGAGGCACTACGACCCTTAAAAACGCCGACCACCTCGAGCAGCCGTCTATGAGCGCCGCCTCTGTAAGCTCGTCCGGGATCTCTCCGATAAACCCTGTCATCAGCCATGCGGTAAACGGTACATTCATCGCCGTGTAGGCAATAACGAGACCGAATATCCTGTCCGAAAGGCCCATCTTGGTAAAAAGCACGAGAAGCGGCAGAGAGAGGGCAATCCCCGGAATCGCGCGTGCTATCATGAGTGTAAGAAAGATGCCGTTTTTCCCCCTGAACCTGAAGCTCGAGAATGCAAATGCAGCGAGGGTCCCGATGATGAGCGCGAGGAGGGTGCTCGAGAGCGCAGTCAGTATCGAGTTTCTGAAGTACGATCCGAACGGAACGTTCTCACCGAACGCAAACCGTTCAGGGTTCACACCGAATCCCAGGAGCGCGAGGTAGGAGTCGAGGTTTATGTTCCTCGATACCCACACCGGGGGCCGCGTGTTTATCTCGATGTTAGGCCGTACGGAGGTCATGATGAGCCAGAGTACCGGGATCAGGAACAGAGCAAGCACCACGAAAGTTATCACCTTTGCGCCGATGTGTTTCGATCGTTTCATCCTACCGCCCCTCCCGCACCTTGATAAGCTGCTTGAAAAGGAAAAATGTAAAGAGTACGGCGATTGCTACGGTCACGTACGACATCGCACTCCCCAGAGCGAACTTCTGGCTCGTAAACGCGAGCCTGAACACGTAGGTCCATATTAGCTCAGTGCGGTGGGCCGGCCCTCCTCCGGTCATGATGCTCACGAGATCATACGCCTTGGCCAGGTCCAGCGAACGCACCGCCATTGCTATATATATGAAAGGAGTGAGCGATGGTATGGTGATGTGGATGAACTTCTGCCACTCGGAAGCGCCGTCAACCTCAGCCGCCTCGAGTATTTCGGGCGGAATCGAGAGTATACCGGCAAGGAAAATTATCACCATGAAGGGCGTGCTCATCCATATCTCACCAATGAGAATGGTAATGAATCCGAGCGGCTTGTATATGAGCCAGGGTATGATTACGGGGTGCCTGAATATTTCGAAGAGTACGTTATTGATAAGGCCGACCTGGTCGTTGAAAATCCACTTGAACTGGAACCCCACAAGTATGGGGGCAAACATCATGGGCATCATCAGTATCGTGCGCAGGACACCCTGCGCCCTCACCACATGGGACATGGCGTGGGCTATGAGCAGGCCGAGGACGAACTCCGCGTTCACCGCAATAAGCATGTAAAGCACCGTCCTGAGAAGGGCACGCAGGAAAACCGTATCCCTGAACAGGGTGGCATAGTTCTTTAGACCTACGAACGTAACGTTGGTCGGATTGAGCAGCGTATAGTTTGTCAAACTGAGGTAGAGGGAGTAGAGCATCGGAAAGCCGATGACAAAGAGCATGAGAACAATGGCCGGAAGAAGCAGAAATATCGGGAGCAGCCTTCGCTCCGCGACGGCCCAGTGTATACCGCCCCCTTCCACCCTCATCTTACCAGATTCGAATCTCGGTTCCATGGGGCCCTCTCGGTTCTCTTTTTTTACCGGTAAACAGGGTTTCGGGCGGCGCAGAGTCCGCCCGAAACCTTATACTATCAGTAGTAGCCAGCCTCTCTCATCATCTCTTCGACCTTGCTCGCAGCTTCGTCGAGCCCCGCCTTCGGCTCCTTGTCTCCGAGTATGATAGCCTGAAGCACAGGGTAGAGGATGTCCGAAGCCGGCAGCCACTGAGCAACGAGCGGCGGCGTCTTGAAATCGTTTGCCGCCTGGAACTGTGCCAGCTCGAGCCTCTTCGTATCGAGGTCTACACCGGTTTCTTTCGATTCCTTTATTATCCGGTCCCACACTGACTGCCGCGTAACGAGAAAACCCAGCTTGGCCTCGCGATACTGCTGGTCTGCATTTGTGATGAACTTGATGAACGCAGCAGCAGCCTCCTTCTGCTGACTTGCCCCTGTGATCGAGAAGGCGTGCTGACCCGCCCATCCTGAATAGATACCTCCGTCTCCTCTCGGTTGACGTACTAAATCGAACTTACCGGCAGCCTTGCTGGCCGTGGGGTCCTGGAAGTAGGAGTACCAGCCGTACCACTCCGTGTACATTACTATGTTCCCTGCAACCCAGTTCTTTGCCACATCTTCCCATACAAAGTTCGTCATACCGGGAGGCATGGCACCCGCATCGTACAGGTCTCTGAACATCGTGACGGCCTTGACTCCTGCAGGCCCGTTGAACGCAGGCTTCCAGTTACTGTCAAAGAACTGGCCTCCCTCTGCAATAAGAACCTCGTAGAATCTCCCTGTATGCGCCTCTTCCTTGCCCGCAAACTCGGTTGCGTAGACGCCCGGAGGAAGGATTTTCTGAAGACCGAGAGAGGTCTGTTTGAACTCATCCCAGGTCACAGGAACCTTTAAGTCCATTCCCGTCTCCGCCTTGAACTTTCTCCTCATCTCGGCGTCTTCGAAAATATCGGTGCGGTAGTGCAGGCAGCTGATATCGAAATGCCTCGGCATGATCCAGAGTTTTCCGTCCTTCTTGCCTGAGTTGAGAATCATGGGAATAAAATCGGAGAACTCCTCTTCGGTGAAGTAGTCGTCAAGCGGAACAATACCTTTTGACTTGATATACTGGGTAAAGAAGCTCGAGTGACCCTAGCACACGTCGTAATCCACAGTGCCTGCGGCAAAATCCGTCTTCAGCTTCTTGTCGATCTGAAAACCGTCGCCCTTGAACACTATCTCGACCTCTGCACCGGTCTCTGACTCGAATTCAGGTATTGCCTTGTAGAGTTCCTCGTAGTTCGCGCCCCCTATGAAAGCGCATTTAAGAGTGATTCCTGACAGAGGCTTCCCCGGCTCGGTCGGCGTGACCTCGACAGCCTCCTCCTCTTTCTTCTGGCTCGCGTAGCAGAGCCCGAAAGAGAGGATCAGGAACGAGACGACCAGAATAACTGTCCATTTCCTCATAAGGTATTACCTCCTTTTCGTATTTTACAGCCTTGTGAAACCTATCAGTAATTCTCTCCTACCACCTCCTTTCAAATCTGTTATAGTGATCTCCCTGAAAACATCCCCCTGAGCCGCCTGCGGCTCTCGTAGAGACTCCCCCCCCAACCCTCCTGTCGCTATATCGCTCAAATCGAGGCCTACGGCCTCGATGCCTGAAAGGATATCAAAGCCGAAGGCGACAGAGGGTGCTATTTACGCCCGTAGAGCGGCCCGAAGTTCCTGCAGGCCCTGAAATCGGCGCCGTAGGATTCTATATCGCCGAAACTCGACCATACCTTGGGCCTCATGATCCTCTCGGGCGGCACGTTGTGCATGTTCACCGGGATACGTAGCATCGAGGCGAGCGTGATAAGCTCTCCCCCTATGTGGCCATAGCTCACGGCCCCGTGGTTCGCCCCCCAGCTGTCCATAACCGAATACACATCCCTGAACGCCCCGTCTCCGGTCAAAACCGGTGCGAACCATGTGGTCGGCCATGCCGGATCGGTTCTGTCCATGAGGACCTTTCCGGCCTTCTGGGGAAGATCAACCGTGTACCCCTCGGCGATCTGGAGAACAGGCCCGAGCCCGTCCACAAGGTTTATCCTCGACATTGTAACAGGCATCCCGCCCTTTGTGAGAAACGTGGTGGAGAATCCGCCTCCCCGGAAGTACTCGAGGTTCGCGGGGCAGAACCTCGCCGCCTCCAGGCAGCGGTCAACCTCCGGTTGCCCTATCTCCCAGAAAGGCTTCATCACCGGCTTGCCATCTTTTTTCTGCTGTCCCGTGCCATCGAGACAGGTCGAGCCTGAGTTGATGAGGTGGATCACCCCGTTTTTATCGGCACCCTCAGGGCTGTATCCAGTGACCCTCTCGATTGCCTCGGGGCTCCAGTATGTGCGGACATCGCTGAAAATCTGAGCGGTTCCTGTCAAAAGGTGCCCGAACAGCATGGAGATGCCGTTGAGGTAGTCGTTCTCCGTTGCCACGATGTAGGGCTGGCGTATTCCGTTCCAGTCGAAAGATGAATTTAGTATCGTCTCGAGGAAATCCCCGTTGGGAAAATGGTCAGTCCACTGCCGCTGACCCTGGAAGCCGCCCGCAAACGCATAATGACCGAGCGCCTCCTCTTCGAACCCGAGCTCTGCAAGCCTCGGATTACCGACCATGAGGTCGCGCGCGATGATAGCCATTCGCACAACAGTGCCCCAGTCGCTTTTGCGTTTCTCATCCGAGAACCTGTTTTTCGGTTTGTTGAGATCGGGCCCTTCCTTGCAGTTTTTTTTCACCCACTTCAAAGCCCGGTCAAACTCCTCCTTATCATATATTTCTTCCTCGAGTCGCCGGACGAATTCCGTCATGTCGACAAACTCGTACCTCATGCCGAGATACTTTTCCAGGAAATCCGGGTGCACGAGGGAACCGGCAATGCCCATGGACATACCGCCCATCGCGAGGTACGATTTCCCTCTCATGGAGGCTGCTGCAATCCCGGCGCGTGTGAACTGTATCAGTTTACTCTTCACATCCTCCGGAATGCGCCGGTCATTCGCATCCTGAACGTCCCTGCCATATATACCGAAGGCCGGGATTCCCTTCTGTGCATTCGCTGAGAGAACAGCGGCGAGATAGACCGCTCCGGGCCGCTCTGTGGCGTTCAGCCCCCAGACCGCCTTCGGTATATCGGGCGTCATGTCCATCGTCTCACTCCCATAGCACCAGCTCGGAGTTACAGTTATCGATACCCCCACACCCTCTCTCTCGAACTTGTTGGCGGTTTGCGCGGCTTCCGCAACTCCCCCGATACAGGTATCAGCAATAATACATTGAACCGGATTCCCGTCCGGGTACCTCAAATTCGCCTCAAGAAAGTCTCCCAAGGTTTTTGCTATACTCATCGTCTGCCCTTCGAGAGCCTCCCTAACCCCTTTCCTCCTGCCGTCGATTACGGGTCTTATACCGATCTTTGGCTGTGGACCGATAAGCCTGTGTTCTTTCATCCCTTCTCCTTATTAATGTAATCGATTACTATTTTAAAGCGATCAAAACCCTGTTCCCTGGGACAAGAACCATCATGACTCAACAGACGTACTGACGAAGGCGAAAAAACCGCATCGACATCAGAAAAAAGCCTGCACCATCATCCGATAAGCTGTACGCAGAAATCACCACTCTTCAGAGTGATACTCTTCTACTCCCGTCTGCTCACGGCCTTCATGCGGAACCGCGAACAATAAGCTTCGCCTCCAGTACGATCTTTGCTGGTTCTTTGTCTATATAGTTTCTTCTATCGTTAATGCGCTTAAAAAGCAGATCTGCGGCCGTCGATCCTATTGTGTACACAGGCTGACTCACGGCTGTAACCTGGGGAGTGACGAGCCTTGTCCAGTCCGGATCGTCAAACATCACGAACCCTATTTCGTCCGGGATACCAATCCCTCTCTCCTTGATGACCTGATACGCGCCGATCGCCATGTCGGTGTTCGCGACGTATATCGCATCGATATCGTTATTCGTGAGGAGGAGGAACGCATTTTCTCTCCCTGACTCCAGCGAGAAGTCTCCGTACTCAATGAGCTTTTCGTCGACAGGTATGCCTCTTTTCAGGTGAGCGTCCATGTATCCCTCTATGCGCTCGAGACCTGTTATCCGGTCCCTCGGACCCGAGATGCAGCCGATCCGCCGGTACCCCCGCTCGATGAGAAACTCGACCGCCTTTTTCGATGCTTCACGGTTGTTGACCAGCACAGTGTCACACCCCATCCCCTCTATCTGACGATCGATAATGGATACAGGAACATCGGAAGAAACGAGAGCCCTCAAATACTCGTTGTTTTTACCTGTCGGGGAAAGAACAATGCCGTCAACTCTGTTTTCATGCAGTACCTGAAGGTACTGCCTCTCTTTATCCGGTTCATCGCCCCCGTTGCAGAGCACCATGCTGTAGCCGTTTCTAAGGGCCACGTCCTCTACCGCTTTTGCGATGACAGAGTAGAAAGTGCTCAGCACATTGCTTATGATCACACCGATCGCATGGGTCCTGTTCCTTCTGAGGTTTCTCGCGACAGCGTTTACCCTGTAGTTCGTATCGTTGATAACCTTCAGGACCCTCTGCCGCGTCCTCTCCTTCACCAATGGCTGGCCGTTCAGGACCCTGGAGACCGTTGCCGTAGAAACCCCTGCGAGCCTGGCAACCTGTGCTATGTTCAATCTGCCCTTCATATGTGCCGATAATGTAATCGTTTACAGGATTGAGCCTACCATAGAAAGAGACCCGTGTCAACACTAAAAAGGATCTACTCTTCGAAGAGCTCGGTAAGTCTCCTGTACGTTCCGCTCACAGTCTCCTCCTGCTCCCTGTTGAGGACGTTGATGTCCTCATCGATAATCGATTCGAGACTGGAGACCGACTCCTCCAGCGCCTG
>DATKZJ010000029.1:0-3406 GCA_035527995.1 Spirochaetota bacterium
TTTTCCGGGACAGAGTCGTACACGATACCGGCACCTGCCTGGAGTACGACCACGTCGTCCTTTTTGAGAGCACTCCTGATGGTGATACAGGTGTCCAGAGAGCCATCAGGCTCTATATAACCGACCAACCCGGAATAAAAACCTCTCTTTTCCCTCTCGAGTCCGCTTATTATCTCCATCGCCCTTATCTTCGGGGCGCCTGTCACGGTACCTGCGGGGAACGTGGCCCTTATGGCATCGATACCGGTTTTTGTTTCAGCGAGCTCGCCTTCAACCTGGGACACCATATGCATGACATGTGAATACCGCTCGACCTCCATGTCTATCGTGACCCGCACGCTTTTTGTGCGGCATATTCTGCCAAGGTCATTTCTCGCAAGGTCGACGAGCATGAGGTGCTCCGCCTTCTCCTTTTCATCCGACAGGAGCTCCCTCTCGAGGGCCAGGTCCTCCTCTCTGTCCTTTCCCCGTCTCCTCGTACCGGCAAGAGGTCTGATCTTCGCTTTTCTTTCCTCTACCTTCACGTGGATCTCCGGTGAAGAGCCGAAGAGCTGGAAACCTCCTGTATCGATATAGAACATGTAAGGAGAGGGGTTGAGCGATCTGAGCCTCCTGTATGCTTCGAGCGCAGGGATCTCAGACCTCACATATATTCTTCTCGAAAGCACCCCCTGAAGAAGGTTTCCTTTTATGATCTCACGCCTCATCCGCTTCACCCCTTCGATGAACTCATCCCGTTCTTTATCCCTCTTCAGGACGACCGAGGTATAATCCCTTTCTGCAGGCGTCAGGTAGTTGAAATCAAGATCATTGATCTTCTCCTCCGTCTCCCGGATCGCACGCCCGAGATCGATCCGGTGGTCTTTATAGTTGATGCCTACGATCCTGATTGTATCCGTGTAGTGATCGAAGACGAGGAAAACATGTCCGAACAGAAAGAGGGCATCAGGGATACCGATACTGTCATTGACCTTTCTGGCCTTTATGTCATCGAACCGGAGAGCGTAATCATATGAAAGATAGCCTATACCGCCTGCAGGAAGCGGAAACGGGACGGCATGCTCTCTATGCTCCCCAGCGAAGAAAAGAAGTATATCGAGGATATCCTTGCCGTTCGATTCGATCCTCGATTCATCACCGTCTCTGCCGATAAACATTTCTTCTTCGCGCTGGAAGACCGAAAAAGCTTCTCTCAGCAGTATAATCGAGTACCTCCCCCTCCCCTGTTCGAAAGAGGCTGACTCCAAAAGCGCCCTTGCTTTCAGTTTATTGGAGAGAGAAAACGGTGTAAACCTCTCACCGGAAATCTCCTTGACTATTATATTGTCCGAAGCTGTCTGTACTTTCACCTTACCCCCCCCTTCATTGTGTAAGAGCCAATAAAAAAGGCCGCAAAACCGGATGCGGTTTAGCGGCCTGTTTAAAAAAAAACAGGCCGCAGAATCTGGCAACTATAACCAGAACCTGCGGCCTGACAGTACAGTCATATGGTTCCGGCTATTCCCAGAACCACCACCAGTAACTGTCTACTGTAAAAAGGTATTCCATCTTTATCCCCGATCTTACATTAACCAGCTTGTCCTTTTAATTTCACATGCAGCGCTGAAAAAGTCAAGCAAAAATATCTTTAACCGTTCCTGATCAGCTTCTCCCACGTTTCAGCAACCACGCGGATATCATACAGCCTTTCGACCACTTGTCTTCCAAGCGCCCCCAGATCACTCAATCTGCCGCTATTGTTATACGCATAAAGCAGGACCTTCGATGCATTGAAGGGATCTGCAAGCAATAACCTCGTTTTTCCGTCGAAAACCTCATCGCTCCCCGATACCATGAGGTCGTTGTACGGAACGATTTCACCGGGCCCCTGCACCCTGTGCGTCACGACAGGAACACCGCAGGCCATGGCTTCTATCACAGGGATACAAAACCCCTCCCACTCGGAGAGGGAGATATAGAGGTCCATGAGGTTGTATACCACGGCCATTCGCTGTTCATTGAAGGTTTCCTCCATAAAGAGAACTTTCTTCTGCACCTCGTACCGATGTGAAAGGTCGTACAGATCCGTTCCGTCAAGCCCCTTCGCCCTGTCCGTTTTGATGAGGAGAGTACCGTCACCTCCATGAGCCTCGAAGAGACCGAATGCTTCGATGATCCGATCGAGTTTCTTGCGCTTTGTGTTTGCAGCAACTGCCCCTATGACAAAACCGCCTCCGATGCCGTACCTTTTTCTCAGGCTTTTCTTTTCTTCAGCATCGAAGGGACGATAGATATCTGTGTCCACGCCGTGCGGGATGACCGGTCCGACCCTCTCCACACCCGAACTTTTTAGAAACCGCCCTGTGACAGGGGTAAGAGGAACTACAGTTGCATTCCCGAAATTCCGGGGGTCCTCGGGCCTCGAGAGCTGCGCCCACAGGAGGACAGGAATATCAATATCGTCTCTCAGGAATGAAAACTGGTCGTGATATCCCAGGAGGATCGCGGCCGCAGGTTTTTTCTCCTTTACTATCCTCCCAATATCAGGAGAGGGGCCGACAAGAACGGGCTCAGACCCCAGCCGCCCTAAAAACCTTCCGAGAAGCACAAGCTGCCGTCTGAAAGAGGTATCCCTATCGAGCGGAAGACCGCTTATGAGAAGCAGGGTTCTATTGCTCATAAAATGAATCTACGCTCGGCTGCGGTTACCGTCAAGATCAACCCCGCTCTTTCTTCCATATCGACCGAGTGTGAACTGTTATTGGGCCTTTTCGTCTTTGTTATACTCTCTCAGGACCCCAGAGGACTACAGGCTGAGCATATCATCATCTCCACCTCGAGGGGGAGCGCGCAATCAAATACTTCTTCGATATCACAACCATAAGGAGAAACCACCGGACCGGCCGCCGGCACCCGGATCAGCTATATATGACTGAGAGATGAGGACCTGTACCATATCAAAGATATTTGGAAATCGAGCTTCAGCGGCGGTCCCGGTCTCTTTCTGTGCAATGGGTATCATAATGGCCCCAAACCGCTTCTTCATAAGCAGAGACCCACACCGAGTATAACAGGAAGAGATTACTGCGATCTGTGAGAGATGTTAGTTAGTACTACAGGCATGCTGCCTACTGGAATTCCCGCTCGCCGAGGAGCATCTTCAGTGTCTTTATCTCTGTAACGAGATTCCCCCTGTCCATCTCCTGGAAGCGCTTGGGGATCATCTGGCGGGATGTGCATTCAAGCACTGCAACGAGGTTCTGGAGCTCTATCTCATGGGGATAGGTCGGGGGGACGAAGTCCTTCATCGCCTCCCTGAAGTCATCATCGGTTATGATGATGTGATCCTGCATAGCCGCATTGAACTTTGCACGTATAAGGATCGACTCGAGATCGGCACCGGAGAAATCGAATTCATACTGCTTGA
>DATKZJ010000030.1:0-5092 GCA_035527995.1 Spirochaetota bacterium
TCAATAAAACGGTTTATTAGCCGATTTTACTGCACCTTCACATCCATTTTAAGACCTGTACCCCTGGCATGCAAATTTACTTTTCAACTCTAACCCCCCGAAGCGCTGATTTGTATAGACCCTGGAAGCGATATGCAGTAAAATAAGTGGACAACTTTTTAATCTATGGAGCTAAGATATGAAGACTTTCGACGAGTTGGACCCCAAGGCATTGAACGAGAGTGTATTCAAACTGATCGGTTCGGACTGGATGCTGATAACGGCAGGAAACATGGAATCGTACAACACGATGACCGCTTCCTGGGGAGGACTCGGCCACCTCTGGAACCTCGATGTGTGTTTCTGCTTCGTGCGGCCGACGAGGCACACGCACGGTTTCATGGAGAGGTCCGAAACTTTCTCTATCTCTTTCTTCGAAGAGAAGTACAGGGAAGCTCTCGACTACTGCGGGTCACACTCGGGAAAGGATGTCGATAAGGCGAAGGAGACTGGGCTCACTCCCGTGTCCGGGGACAGGGGCACTGTGTACTTCGATGAGGCGCGGATAGTGCTGGAGTGCGAGAAGATCTACTACCAGGACATCAACCCCGACCATTTTCTCGACAGCAGTATCGAAAGTCACTATCCGATAAAGGACTACCACCGCATGTACATCGGAAGGGTCCTCAAGGCCCTGAAGGTGTAACGTTCAGACCGGCGGGTTAAGATATGAAACAGGTGGACTACAAACAGTTCGAAGAGATAGAGATCCGGGTGGGAAGGGTGGTGAAAGCCGAGGATTTCCCAAAGGCAAAGCGCCCTGCGTACAAGCTCCTGATAGATTTCGGGGATCTCGGGGTAAAAAAAACCAGCGCCCAGATTACGGCTCTTTACAACAAAGAAGAGCTTATAGGGAGGCAGGTTGTCGCAGTCGTCAACTTCCCTCCCAGGCAGATCGCCGATTTTAAGTCGGAAGTGCTCCTTTTGGGGGCCGTGGTCGATACGAGTGAGGTGGTGCTCCTTAAACCGGACCGCGATGTCCCTCACGGCTGCCGTGTTCTTTAGGGGCCTGTAGAGAAGTGTATATACTTTGTGCAACTTAAAAGAGACTGTGTGTACATAGAGCTTTAGCGTGAATGGAGAACTATATGGAGTGCAACAAACAAAAAAACCTTGCGATATGCAACTGTACCTACAGTTCGTGCTCGAGAAAGGGCCATTGCTGCGAATGCATCGCCTACCACATGAAGATGAATGAAATGCCTGCCTGCTATTTTTCAAAAAGAGGCGAGGCAACCTACGACAGGTCGATAGAGAGCTTCATCCGCGATTATCAGGGAAGGTGAAAGCCTTCTCTCTATGATAAAAAAAATGATTACCCGATATCCGAAAACAACAGGGATCAGGGTTGAGATGCGCACCCTGTTCCATCCCCGTTTTGCTATGCTTAAAGAGGGGATATCCGAGTTTACCTTTGCAGAACTGTATCTCTTCAGGAACGCCCACTCCTACAGGATTTCGAAGATCGGAGACGACCTCATCGTGGTCACTGGGAAAGACAGGGGCACGAACGAGGAGAGCTTCTTCATGCTTCCTTTCGGCCTCCCGGACACGGACGGTTTGAAGCGGCTCTTCGGGGACTACGCAGTCATGAAGGCCGCCACAGAAGAGCAGGCCGGTGTCCTGGAAAAAATGGGCTTTTCCGTAACAGAGGACAGGGACAATTTCGATTACCTGTACCTGAAGGAGGATCTCGAAAAGCTCCAGGGGAAAAATTATCATAAAAAGAAGAACCTGGTGAATGCGTTCGTCCGCGACTACACCTACGAGGGGAGGCCGCTTCTTCCGGAGTACATCCCGGACGCCCTCCTCGTGCTCGAGGAGTGGAAAAAAGAGCGATCGGACGGGGATGACGGGGATTACCTCGCCGCAAAAGAGGCGCTGGAAATGGCGGAGGAGCTCGTTTTGTGCGGCGGGATATATTACGTGGACGGCCGGCCCGTGGCCTTCAGCCTCGGAGAGGAGATTGCAGGAGGAACGACCTGGGTGACCCACTTCGAAAAGGCGCTCTCCGGCTACAGGGGCCTCTATCAGTTCATCAACATGAGCTTTGCATCCATACTTCCTGATAAATATACCTACATCAACCGGGAGCAGGACCTCGGAAACGAGGGGTTGAGGAGGGCCAAGCTCAGCTACAAGCCGTATTCATTCGTTAAAAAGTTCAGGGTGAAAGCTGCCGTATAAAGGAGTATCGTGTGGACCATATAATCGTACTTCCGGAGGAGGTTTCACAGAAGATCGCAGCGGGCGAGGTGATCGAGGGCCCGTACTCCGTGGTGCGCGAGCTCCTCGACAACTCCCTCGATGCCGGGGCGGCCTTCGTTTCCGTGGTCATCAACAACGGGGGCAAGGATTACATACTGGTAACGGACGACGGGACCGGGATGAGCGAGGAGGACGCCTGGCTCTCCGTCATGAAACATACGACAAGCAAGATACGGTGCGCAGAGGACCTGGACCGGGTAAGCACCATGGGCTTCAGGGGAGAGGCGCTCTCGAGCATATGCACGGTGAGCGATTTTACCATGGTGACAAAAAGGGAGGAGGACGATCACGGAATAAAGGTCGTGTGCAGGTACGGAAAAGAGGCCGAGCCTTCGCCCCAGGCCTCAAACAGAGGTACTTCTATTATGGTGAAAAACCTCTTCGGCAATCTCCCGGCCCGGCGCAAGTTTCTGAAGAGCAACCGGGCTGAAACCGCCAGGATAAAAGAGGAGATAGTAAAGAAGGCTCTGGCTTTCTATGAGAGAGGGTTCTCCTTCAAGTCCGACGACAGGGTCGTGTACACCCTTCAGCCTGCGGCCTCCGCCATCGAGAGAATCGGTGACCTGTTTGGCGGGGAAGTATCGGAGAGCCTCATCGAAACCGGAACCAGCGCGGAGGGGTACTCGCTGAAGCTGCTTCTTTCGAACCGTCACCGCACCCTTCCGAACAGAGCAGGGCAGTATTTCTTTATCAACCGTAGGCCCGTAGAGGACAGATCGCTCTATGCGGCAGTAACCAATCCCACAAGGGCCTTCTTTCCGGCGGGGAGATTCCCGTATGCTTTTGTGTTCATCGAGATAGAGCCGGACCTCATCGATATCAATGTCCACCCCCAGAAGAAGGAGATCCGGATAAAGGTCATGCAGAAGCTTTTTTCATCGATAGGCGATCTCGTGCGGGAAAGCCTCAGTGGAACAAGCTCTTTACCTCCCCAAATCGGCAGGTACCAGGGGGAGTACGAAGGAACAGACCGCCTCGTACGGGAACAGTCGTCTGAGGGCGGCCGGAAAGAGGAAGGATACATCGGTTTTCCCGTGGAAGCTGAGCATGGGTTTTCCGAGTCATTCGTTTCAGCTGCGGAAGAAAGGCCTTCGGCGCTTGATTCGGCACGGCTCGTATTCAGGGGATCCCTTTTTAAAACGTACCTGCTTTTCGAAGACCAGGACGGGATTATTGCGATAGATCAGCACGCGGCGCACGAGAGAGTGCTGTACGAGAAGTATAAAAAAGAGAAGGGTTCCAGCCCGGTGAGAAAGAGCCTCCTCATCCCCATCACCTTTACGCCCCCGAGGACCTGCTACGGCGCGATCCTTGACGGACTGAAGGCCTTCGGGGAGGCAGGCATCGTGATCGAGCCTTTCGGTGAAGAGAGTTTCGCCGTTGTCGAGATCCCCGGGATCATTCCGGACCACCGCGAGGAGGAAACGGTCTCTCTGCTCCTGGAGGAGTTCTGTACAAAGAGCCTGCGACCTGCCCCGGAAGAGATCTCGGAAAGGTTTTTGAAGATCGCAGCATGCAGGGCGGCGGTAAAGGAGGGAGACGATCTCTCGGAGGCGGAAGCGCTGCGGCTGATCGATGATCTCGGAAAAGCCGACGTTCCCTACATGTGCCCGCACGGCAGGCCGGCGGTTGTCCGTCGGAGCAAGGCATATATCGAGAAGCTTTTCGGGAGGAGGTAAAGAGGTGGTGACACGGACAATACTGTCGGACTGGCTCGACGAGTACCTGAGGGTTTCAGAGGTGCCGGATTACGCCCCCAACGGGCTGCAGATCGAGGGAAAGGCTGAGATAGGAAGAATCATCGCCGCGGTGAGCATCAACAGGGAAGTCATAGAGAAGGCCGTGGCTGAAAAAGCGGATGCGATCCTCGTACACCACGGCATGTTCTGGAAGAACGAGGATGCCGCTTTGAGAGGATACCGGAAAGAACGGGTGAAGCTCATTCTTCAGCATGACATCAACCTCTTTGCCTACCATCTTCCTCTTGATGTCCATCCCGAGATAGGCCACAACAATCTCATATTGAAGGGTATCGGCGCGGCAGCCGGGCCTCCCGAAGAAGGCAGTTACGGGCGCCGCGGGTCGTTTCACACTCCCCTCGGCTTTGGAGAACTCGTCGAACGTCTGAACAGCGCACTGCACACCGAAGCCCGCTACTTTCACAACGGCAAAGAGAGTATCGAGACTGTCTATGTTGTAAGCGGTGCGGGCAGAAACGAGATCGAAAGGGTCTGTGAACTCGGTGTCGATGCTTACATTACCGGTGACGCGAAGGAGAGCACTCCATACGTCAGCCGGGAAGCGGGCATGAACTATATCTTCGCAGGACACTACAACACTGAGAGGCTCGGTATTGTAGAGCTGTCAAAAATCATTGCAGAACAATTCGGCGTTGATGCACGATTCGTCGATGTCGATAACACCCTCTGAGTAAACCTGCACTCTTCCTAAAAAAATGTTGTAAACAGGGTCCTTTTGCATTAGAATTTTAAGAAGAGGATGAGAATGAAAAAAGGATCGTATACCCTGCGCCACCCGGTCGTGAGCGGCCTGTTCTACCCGGACCAGGCCGGCGAGCTGGAATCCATGATCGACAGTTACCTCGCCGAGATTGATACGGAGGCACTATACAGTGACATAAGGAGCCAGACCGAAATTCCGGACCCGGAGCAGAAGGTGCCTGTGGTTCTTGTCGCGCCCCATGCGGGTTTCATTTTCTCAGGAAAGGTGCAGGCATACTCGTACATCCTGCTCAAGAGGCGCAAGGTGGACACGGCGATCATCA
>DATKZJ010000031.1:0-7343 GCA_035527995.1 Spirochaetota bacterium
CCTGATGTCACCGTTACAGGGATTATTTTCTGACGGTTCACGACGACCTTCGTAGTTCGGCTGCAGAACTCCAGGTATCGGAGCGCCTCCAATTTCTCCAGTGCGATAAGGTAATGAGCGCTTCCCCTGCTGATGAGCGGCGAGTGGACCTTTTTTCCGAATCTTATCTGGCAGACGACACTCCCGCCCCTCTGTGCCATGCCGTGCACCTCGTTGTTCTTCACATCATGTCCCGTCAAAAGTGCGGCCCGGGACAGTATCGTGCTCGCCAGTATAATCCCCTGCCCGCCTACGCCGACGAGAAGGACGTTCTTTACTTCTTCCATTTAAATACCTCTGCACCTGCGCTGGTATTGCGGCAATCCGGAATACGTTTCTGAAATGAGATTGCGGCGACATCTAAAGACCGAAATCCATTTCTCTCGTTTCTTCGATTATTAACAGGTTAAAACCTGTCCCGTTGACCGCTTCGTTACCCGGATGATCTGCTTACTTGGAAGGGAAAACCGCTTCAGCCGCACTCGCAGGCTCCCCTGTTAGCAGGCCCCTGCATGCCCCTCCCTCCGCCTGTCGCTCACCGCGACATAACCATCTTTATCCCTGAATACTCCGTGTACATCTCCGATAGGTTCGTTTTTGTCCTCGACCTTGTACCCGAACCTCTCGAGCTCCTCAACGGTGGACCCCTCTATCCCTTGTTTCTCCTTGTAAAGCGTATCAGGAAAGCCCTGATGGTGGACCCTCCCCGTACCGACCGCTTCCTTTGGGGCGGTTCCGGTAAACGCCGAGAGGATAACCGCAGCAAGAGTCGACTGAATCGTCGGACCTCCGGGGGTTCCGAGAATCATTATCACGTCGCTGTCCCGTGTTACAATTACCGGGGACATGTTGCTGGCAGGCCGCTTTCCAGGGGCGAAGATGTTCTCACGGTTGCCCATCACTCCGAAATAGTTCGGCTTACCGGGCAAAAAGGAGAAAGCGTCCATGCTCCCGTTCAGAAGAAAGCCGGCCCCCTTCACACTCCACTTCGAGCCGTACCTGAGGTTCAGCGTGTAGGAGTTGGAGACCGCATTACCCTCTCTGTCGATCACGGAAAAATGTGTCGTATCGCTTCCGCCGGGCAGGCCGTCCTCGTAAATTTCCTGACAAAACAGGTCATCCATGCCGCTGTGCATCAGACCATCGAGCTCTCTCGTCGGTACATCCCTGTCATGTCTGATAAGACCGAAAAGGCGATCGGCATATTCCTTCCCGAGCACCTTTTTGTATGTTTTATGGCCTATGGTATCTATCTCGCCAAGATAGTAAAACCTGTCGATAAAGGCCATCTTAAACGCCTGCGCGAGGTGGTGGTAGTACTGCGGGGTAAATGGCTCTATCTTAAAGAAGGCATCTCTTGCCAGTATGTTCAACGCCTCGACGAGCACAGACCCGCCCCCTTCAGGGGGCGTTGACCACACCAGTGATCCCATCAACTCGGTCCAGACAGGCAGGACCTCCTCCACTTCGTAGGTTTTGAGGTCTTCGAGGGACAAACTCCCGCCGTTTTGTTCGAGATCGCTCACGATCTGCTCTGCGATCCTGCCCTCATAGAAAGCGCTCTGCCCCTCGTTGGCAAGTGTCTCAAGGGTCCCCGCGAGATGCGGGTTCTTCAGCAGGTCCCCCTCCTGAAAGGGCCCCTGCTCTTTTACGTATATAAGCCTTGATTCGGGTGAGCTCTCGAGCTTTGGCTTGAGACGGTTGAGGCATTGTGCCTGGTATTCTGTGATCGGTACACCGCTTCTTGCAAGCCCTGCCACGGGCAGGAGAAGATCTGCAGCCTTCAGGCTGCCGTATCTCTCGTGGAGCTCAAACCACGCCTTCACTGTCCCTGGAACGCATACAGACAGGGGCCCGAATGCGGTCCGCTCAGGATCGATTGCTCCGACATCGTTTATATAGTGCTCTCTCCTGGCACCTTTCGGAGCTCTCTCCCTGTAGTTGAGCACAGAAGGGGCGGCAGCTTTTCCGGGTTTGAACAAAACGTAGCCGCCCCCGCCGATATTCCCTGCCTGCGGATGACACACCACGAGTGCGAATGCGAGGGCAAAAGCGGCATCGAATGCATTTCCGCCATCGTTCAGGACCCCTACAGCGAGCCGTGTCGCTTCCTTCGAAACAGAGGCCGCGGCACCCCTGCCCCTTGCAACGCTCACTTCGCGCTCCAGGGCTTTCTGAATGCTCATACGAAAGCCGTCGTAATCGTCGCCCAAACCTGTTTCACCTCTCCTGAAATGTCCCAGTAATGGAACCCAGGTTCGTTGTAATGTAATAAAAGTAGAGGGTTTGTGGAAGGATAAAAGAGCCTATGCCGCGAGTCTGTCTCGGCTTCTGCATTTCACATAAAAACAACCGGTTAATCTACAAAATCCATGATCTTACGCTTCCTCATCGGGTACCGCAACTTATCGAGAGCAGTGTGCTCGATCTGACGTATTCGTTCTTTCGTGAGGTTGTACCGCTCGCCGATCTCCTTCAGGGTGAGGGGCCTCTTCCCGTTGAGCCCGAAATGCCGCGATATGACGTCCCTCTCGATCGGCTTCAGCTTTTTCATGACCTCGTCGATTATATCCTTGAGGTTCTCCTCGATGGCTATCTTCTCTGGAAGATCATACTTACTGTCGTCCACGAGGTCCATGATGGTGTCGGAGTTGTTGTCCTCTGAGAGCTTCTGGTCCAGAGACACAGGCCGGTATATCTTCTTCAATTTCTGAACGGTATAGGTATCTTCCAACTCATTACGCTTGGAGAGCTGCGTTGCATATTTCAGGGGAAGCTTTATTGACGTTGACTGCTCGAAGATCGCCTTGAGGATAAAATGCCGTATCCACCACCTCGCATAGGAGATGAATTTGAACCCCTTTGTTACATCGAACTTGTCTACAGCCCTTAAAAGCCCCATGTTTCCCTCGTTTATGAGATCCATGAGAGGCAAACCGAGGTTCTGATATTTTACCGCAATGCTCACCACGAATCTGAGGTTCGAGACGATCAGTCTTTCCTTCTCGCGTCTATCTCCTTGCGATAACTTACTCGCGCAAATCTCCTCCTCTCTCCTCGAGAGAACCGGTATATTCTCTATCTGTTTCAGATATATCTGAACGGCATTCTTGTCTGCATGTAATCTTTTCATTCTGCCCCTCCTCCCTCAAAGTATGCTGGTACAATCCCCAGCTCCTTTATCTTCTTCCGCAAGGTCTTATAATCAATATTCAAGAGATGTGCTGCCTTGACCCTGTTCCAGTTTGTCTTTACGAGAGCCCCGCTGATCGCATCCCTCTCCGCCTTATGCCTCGCCCCTTTTGAGATCTCCTTGAGGGACGTACTGTTTGTAATACCAATCTTATCATGTTTATAGGAAGCTATCAAGGGAAAATGTTCTATGCGCAGCCTGTCGTCCTCAGCGAGAATAAAAGCTCTCTCGAGCATATTCTCGAGCTCCCGGACGTTTCCGGGAAAGCGGTACTCAACCAGCTTGGACAATATGTTTTTCGGTACTTCCTTTACATCCTTCTTCAGCTTCCTGTTGAGTCTGTCCACAAAAAATTTAACGAGCAGCGGAATATCCTCCTTCCTCTCCAGGAGCGGAGGTATATATACAGGAACCACATTCAGCCTGTAGTAAAGATCGTCTCTGAAATCGCCCAGATTTACCATTTCATCGATATTCCGGTTCGTTGCGGAGATGATCCTGACGTCGATTCGAGTAGATTTGTCACCGCCGATAGGGGTGACCTCCCTGTCCTGGATCACCCTGAGAAGCTTAGCCTGCATGTTGAGAGGCATGTCACCGATCTCATCGAGAAAAAGGGTGCCGCCGTTCGCCCTCTTGAACTTACCATCCCTCATTTTTACCGCGCCTGTGAAAGCGCCTTTTTCGTACCCGAACAGCTCGCTCTCGAGTAGTGTTTCCGGAATCGCCGAACAGTTCACTGGAATAAAGGGCATATCCGCGCGCTTGCTCCGGGCATGTATCTCGCGCGCGACGAGCTCCTTCCCTGTTCCACTTTCACCGGTGATGAGCACGTTGACTGCATCGCTCTTCGAAACCTTGTCTATGAGGCTGTACACATTTTTAATCGCCTCCCCATTCCCCACAAGCTTACGCTCCCCGTATAAGTCCTCCAGCTCCTCCCTGAGGCTCACATTCTGGTTGAACAGGCTGAACGCCTTCATCGCCTTCTCTACATTGATGAGCAGCTCGTCCTTGCTGAACGGCTTGGAGATGTAGTCGAATGCGCCCACCTTCATCGCCTCTACCGCAGTTTCGATCGTTCCGTACGCAGTCATGATGATTATGTTCGATTTCACCTTGCCCTTTTTTACTCTGCGAAGGAATCCCAGGCCTCCCATCCCAGGCATCTTCAGGTCCACGAGCATAACACTGTAGTCGTCCTTCAACGCTGTCTTCAGTGCCTCTTCGGCAGAGTACCCTTTGGTCACATGGTACTCCTCTTTCTCGAGTATATTGGCAATGATGTTCGCCTGAATCTCTTCGTCGTCGATAACGAGGATGTTTCTATTCATCGCTGATGTTTACCGGTAATAATATTTTGAATCTTGCGCCTTCGCCTTTTTTACTGCTCACGTTGATCTTACCCTTGTGCTTCTGTATTATGTTGTATATAATCGAAAGCCCGAGGCCAAAACCCTGTTTCTTGGTGGTGTAGTAGGGACTGAATATCTTGTTCTTATCCTCTTTTGGAATGCCTATTCCTGTGTCTGCGATCTCCACCATAACCGTATCATCGTTCACTTTCTTCGTCGAGATCACAATGTCCCCTCCTCTCGGCATCGCCTCCACCGCATTAATAATGAGGTTCGAAAATACCTGATTGAGCTTAGCCCTGTCGGCTTTTATACTCGGCACCGCGCCGTCGAGTCGAAGTGACATCTTTAAACCGTTCTTTATGACCTCAGGCTCCAGTACCCGAACGGTCTCTCTGATGATGCTGTTGATGTCTTCGGTCTTGAAATGAAACAGCTCCGGCTTCGTGAGACGCAAAAACCCCTCTACGATGTGATTGATGCGTTTCAGCTCATTCTTCATATTTTCCGAGAGCTTGTAGAACTCATATCTTTTTTCAGGATCATCAGGGCTGAGGTTTGTCTGTATGTAGTCCACGATAAGCCCGACGGTGTTTATGGGGTTCTTTATCTCGTGGGCGATCCCTGCGGCCAGATGCTTTGTGATCTCTACACCTTCAGAGCGGCTCTTCTCCTCCTCATGCTCCAAAAGCCCTTGCTGCATATGCTTGAAAGAATCCGTAAGCTCCTTGAGCTCAGAGCAATTCGGCGATTCGAGCGTATCGCTGATATTCCCTTTGACCAGGCCTCTCGATGCTTTTGCAAGGTCCATTATCGGTTTTGATATACTCCGCGCTATCAGCAGCGCCAGGATTACACCGAGTATTATGAAGAATCCGAAGGTCATCAAGACCTGATAGCGCAGGTTTTGGATCATACCAGTGAAATTTTCGATACTGTCGTCCCCGTCGACCCTAGTATAATTTCTGCTCATCATGATGTTCGAGTGTATACCCCCGAACAGTACCATGGAAAGGAACGAGTTGTAGGGAAGCGGTGCATTGGTACTGAACTGGATGCTCGATAGCTGCTTCTCGACCCTGTATTCGAGAAGCAGTATACCTCCGGTATACATCAGCAACAGCGCGATAATCATCACGAGTATCCTTGTTTTTATGCGCATCCGACTGAACATATGTGTACCCTATCTATTAATGAGCAAATACCATACCACCAAATCTATATAATTAAAGCTTTTTTATTCCTTATATTTCGTTACTTATATAACATAACGAAATCATATAATACTTCCCTTGGAAAAACCCTGAAAAAATATGGTATTTATACCTACAAATAGGGACTTTTGACCCTATTTTTATAGTAGCACATTCCCAACATTTATCAAGCCTATATATACACAGTGAAAAACGTGTTACGTGACAGGACCATAAGGAACAGGAGACACACCTTTATTTTTATTCTTATTTTCATCTTTGGCCCTTCACTACCTTTCATTATATCACGCTGCTTTACGTCTGTACCTGAAATTAATTAGTCGCTGGTGAATAATGCAATATTTAGCGATACATCAATCACCACCAGCTCCATAATTAGTTTCTGCTTAGTGAGTTACAAAGTAAACACTTTCTTTTATAAATACATTATTAGGCAATTTAACTAATTATTCACCAGAAACTAATTATATATTTCTATTGTCTAAACAGTAAAAATGCAATATACTATTGTTATACAAAGATTTATGAGCCATCCTATCATTGCTTACAAGTTTCGGCTTCTGCGGTGACTAGTACAGCCTTGTTTTTCTAAACACTTTAAAAGAGGAGGTGAGGCGATTGAAACACGAGCTTTACGTCGATGATAACTATGACTACATGGATGAAGACGAGAGATACAAGGCCGGCGAATTCGATACGATCGAAGAAGCTATAACCGCTGCAAAAAAAATTGTAGATGACTTCCTGCTGTCTGTATATCAAAAGAGGCCATACATCTCACCGGAAGAGCTGTATGCCGTATATAAGCGATCAGGCGAAGATCCGTGGATCCACCCGAACTACAGTGATTACAACTCCTGGAATTATGCAGAATACAGGTGCAGAGAAATGTGCGGAAGCACGAGATCAGTACGTCATAAAAAGGTCTTTAAAAGAAACGTAGAGGTTATGGCACATTCAATAGAAGAAATCAAGAATATCTCATGATTCACTCCCGACCTAACTCTTCCCGCCGACAATAGGGGGATTTTTTTACCCCTCGCCGTTTGTATATCAGGACCAGTAAGATCTTCTCAATAAAGAATACAGAACAAAAGCCTTACCCTGTGAGCCCTTACCCTGTAAGACCTCTCCCTGTTTTTTATTACCGGAACCCGTCTGAGTTCACATACGGCGACACGGGTTTTCTATACACCAGAAGCGCGGGCTCATTCAGTACGGAAAAGCTTTTCTGACTTTCAAGAAGGTGTAGGCTTAAGTTTCGGGCATAATAGAGAAGCCGGGGTGCGCTACTGCACCTTTTTCCTGGGGAGCACGACCCCCTTTCCACCGACGCACATCACGAAATCCTCAGCATCCTTTTCGGACCCGATCACGGACCCGTAGTGCATCGGGATGGCAACCTTCGGATTGATCCTGTTCGCAACTTCACACGCTTCCCGCGCATCCATCGTGTATGTACCGCCGACAGGGAGAAAAATAACGTCCGCCGTGATGCTGTCCATCTCCGGCACCTTATCAGAATCGCCCGGGTGGTAGTAG
>DATKZJ010000032.1:0-9433 GCA_035527995.1 Spirochaetota bacterium
AAATAGGATTGATTCGTCGTAACCTTGGAAACGCGGGATGTGGTATGATTCAGAAACCGGCTTATCCGCCGGCAATTGCCGGAACTATTCTGAGATCGGACTTCTCGCTGACAACCGTATCGGCACCGTTCAGCGTCCTTATGTCCTTCTTATCGATGAAAAAGAGCACAGAGGATCGAAAGCTTCCTGTTTCGTCAAGAAGCAGGGGCTTGAGCCGGGGATATACCTCAGTGAGCTCCGCGACGATGTCGATAACCCTCTCTCTTTTGCTGTAAAAATACGCCTCGTTATTCGCCAGTTTCCTGTACTGGACCGGTATCGTTACCTTCGCCATCTTTTATTTCCTCTTTCAGAGTACGTCACTCTTTCGGCCCGGCAGACCGGCACGATAAAACGTACTACTTCCCTGATCCGATCAAGCCGGGCCCTGCTGCCAGAATATCCGGTCTGCCCTATTGCAGACCGGTGTCCACCCACTTTCCTTTCTTGCTGCTCTCTATTGCCGCATCGACGACCACAAGCTCCTCGTGCCCGGTGAGAAATGTGGGGAAGTCCGCCGTTTTCATGTCCATCTCTTTTCCGCTGAGGATCCAGCCGTAAAGATCGCTGAATATATTCTTGAAAGTATCGAGATACCCCTCTCCAAGCCCGCAGGGTGCGCTCGCGTACCTGGCGGCGTCAGGGTCCATGATCGCGGGGTTCTTTATGAACTCGCCGTTCACCCTTCCTCTCTCACCGATCCACATATGGTTGGGATGCTCGCCGCCCCACTCGACGGACCGCTTCGAGCCGTTGATCTCGAAATGGATATAGTTCTTTCTGCCTGCGCAGACCTGGCATGCGATGAGAACTCCCTTGGCACCGCCAGAGAACTTGAGCATTAATGTTCCGTGGTCCTCGGTATCGACAGGCACTTTCTCGTAATCCTCTGGTTTCAACTCCTGAGAAGAGTAGGTGTCGACCTCCTTCAGCGGTTTTTTTCTCACCGGAATGAATGTAGTAAGGTCGGCATACACCGAGACCACCTTCTGCCCTGTAACATGCTGGACCATGTCCAGCCAGTGGGTCCCGATATCGGCAATGGTTCGTGACGCGCCTCCCTGCTCTGAGGAGACCCTCCAGTTGTAGTCCGTATCAAGAAAGAGCCAGTCCTGCAGGTAATGGCCGTGGATCAGGCGGATATCGCCGAGATCTCCCTTTCTCACCATCTCCCGTGCCTGTTTAACGAGCGGATAGTAGCGCATGTTGTGGCAGAGGCAGTTCACCACTCCCTTGTTTCCAGCGAGACTTACGAGTTCTGCGGACTCTTCGCTTGTCATTGCGAGTGGTTTCTCGCACACAATGTGTTTTCCAGCCTCGATACACTCTTTCGCAATGGGGAAGTGAAGCTCGTTCGTCGTACATATGTGCACGACTTCCACATCATCATCCTTGATGAGATCACTGTACCGGCCGTAGCATTTCTCTATCGACAGCTCTTCTCCTCTCTTGCGAGCAATCTCATCGTTTCTCGAAGCAATCGCTATAAGATCCACATTACCGAGCCGCCTCAGCGCCTCCGCGTGGATCTTTCCTATGAAGCCTCCGCCGATCAGACCCGCGCCTATTCTCTTCATCGTTCGAACCCTCCTTACGATTCATTTCCGTTTACTGCAAAACAAAAGAACTGTTATGAAGCTGCATTATCGGTCTTTTCCCGCGGTTCACAGGGAAACGGCCTGTTAAAGAGCGGTACGGTTATCCTCCGACCTTCACTTCTAGTCCGTAAGACTCGAGAACGGTCTTTGCCCTCTCGATCTCACTCTTCTTCAGCGTTTCGAGGTCGTTCATCGGATACTTTTTCCCGAGCCTCATGATCTTCGAGGCCCCCATGGTATGGTAGGGGAGTACGTCGACCTTGCGAACCCGGTGCAAGTGCGTCGTGATGAACCGAGCGAGACCCTCGATATTTTCCTGAGAGCTGTTGACATCGGGGATAAGGGGAAGCCGCACTACCATCTCTTTCGCGATTTTCGAAGCGAGCTCTGCATTTTTCAGGATGCGTTCATTACCCACCCCGGTGTATCGCTTGTGTGTCTCTGTATCCATATGCTTCAGATCGAAGAGAAGAAGATCTGTATGCTGCAGGACCTTTTCGAGGACCTCCCTGCGGGCGAACCCGCAGGTTTCAATTGCCGTATGGACATTCTCATCCCTGCAACTCTGCAGAAGCGCAGCCACGAAGTCAGGCTGTTCCAGCGGTTCCCCGCCGCCCACAGTTACACCGCCGCCCGATTCCTCATAGAACACCCTGTCTCTCAGCACGACATCCAGCACATCCTTCACACCGACAGACCTGCCTACGAGCGTTCTCGCCTGTGCATAGCACACGGAAACACAGCTTCCGCATCCTGAGCATTCGGTCCTATCAACCGGCCAGTTATCACGCAGGGTTTCGCCTAAAGGGCAGACCTTCACGCATTCACCGCACCCGATACATTTATCCTCGTAAAAGAATATCTCGGGATCGAAGCTCTGCGATTCCGGATTACTGCACCATTGACACCGAAGAGGACAGCCTTTCATGAACACAAGGGTCCTTATTCCGGGACCGTCGTGAAGGGAAAACCTCTGTATATCAAAGATCATCCCGTTCGTTTTCAGGTCGTTATCGTTTTTTTTTGCCATATGCAAGTTATGACTGTGCTTTTCGGAGCGTTGCGGTTTCGGGTGATGGCATCGTATCAGCAGACATTCAGAAACCGTGTTCTGTCCTCATAATATACTCCTCCTGTTGCGGCCCGGCAAGCTGGACGAAGTAGGCTGTCAGGCCGCCGAGCCTCACGCGCAGGGATGCATACTTTTCGGGCTCCTTCTGCGCTGCCTTCAGCGTCTCCACATTTACCGTGGTGATTGTGAGGATGTTTCCCCCAAGCTCTAAGAATGATTTGATAAAGCTTTCCAGTATGCTGTACTTCTTCTCGTTATCCTGTCCGCTGAAACTGATCTTCAGATCAACCGGACACCCGTCATTGAACCTTGTAAGATCGAACTTGGTTGCCGATCGTATCACTGCCGTTGGACCGGAAGTGTCTCTTCCCACGGACGGGGAGTAGTTGGTTGCAATCGGTGCCTTCGCGAACCTGCCGTCCGCCGATGCACCGCACACATAGCCGAACCGGTGGTAGTTCTCGAACGTCCCGATACCCGCCGCGAGTGTAAGCCAATCCAACCTCCGGTTCCATTCGTCGACGCAGTCGCAGTAGAACGTCAAAAAATCCTGTCCTATCGAATCAGCATAGTCGTCATCGTTACCGTACTTGGGGACCCTGTTGAGGCAGTACTGCCGGAGCCGCTCCTCCCCCTCCCAGTTCGTACTGAGAACTTCCACAATCTTTTCCATGGAGATCATCTTTTCTTCGTAAACGACCTTCTTGATTACAGCAAGAGAGTCTACCATGTGGGAGAAACCTGTGACGAGAGGTGCAAAGAACCTGTATCTGGCTCCCCGCTGCGTCATGTCCCTGCCGTTCTTGAGACAGTCTTCCATGAGAGAGGAGAGAAAAGGAACAGGAGCGATCTTGTGTACCTCGTCGTAATACTTTATCTTGTTCTCCAGCGCGATATCGAGGCGGTATTTGATCTGCTCTTTCAACGCCCTGTAGAGATCTTCAAAGGTTTTAAACTTCGACGGATCTCCCGAGTCGGGCCCGATCGGATTGCCGTTGAGGAAAGAAAAGCCCCGGTTCAGAAGGCTCTCGAGGCTGAGGAGCACCTCTATATGCCCGTACCCGAACTCCGTCTTCCCCTGGGGGATCGTCTCCCAGCATCCGTCGTTGCTGTAATCGAGGGCATCCTCCAGTGGTATACCGAGCCATTTCATCATTCCGGGAATGGCCGTATCGTCATTGAACACGGTAGGCTGAGCTCCTCCGTTCGCAAGCGCCTTTGCGGTTGCCTCGAGAAGCTTTTTGGGAGAGTTCTTATGCAGCCGTACCGAAAGAAGAGGGTCTATGAGCTCGAGCTCGTTCGTAAGCTCGATAAAGAGGTAGGTGAGCTCGTTCGTTGCATCTTTCCCCTCCGCATTCAGTCCGGAGAGCATGCAGTTCTGTAGCCAATGGTTCGAAGACTGTCCGAAAGTATACTCCATGTCGTTGGACATTTTGAGGTGCGTTGTTTCCAGGTCGGGGTCCCCCCCCTGTGACCAGTCGCCGAATGTGAAATGGTTCTCTATATGGTCGTTGTTGAGCTGCACCCTTTCGTTGAACTTCACTAGGAAAGAGCCAAGAAGTTCTCTCGCATACTCTTTTGTTATAATCTTGTTTTCGATATCGTTCTTATAGTACGGCCATAGATACTGATCGACTCTCCCGATGGAGGTGTAGTTGAGGGTACTGTGAAGAACGGTGTGTACGAGCCAGACGCTCTGAAGCGCCTCGTGCAGGCTTTCCGCAGATCGTATGGGAACTTTGCGGCATATCCTCGCCATTTCCAGAAGCTCCTCTTTCTCCATCTCCGATTCAGCTTCGGCCGACCGTGACTCGCACAGATCGGCATAGCGGTTTGCAAGAATCTGGGCACCCTGAAGAGAGATGATGACCGCCTCGTACCAGTCACGCTTATCCCTGTCCTCCTCCCCCACCCCTTCCTTCAGCTTTCTCGCTTCATCTATTATCGAATTCAGCCCTTTCTCTATTATCTTTGGGTAGTACGGGTTGTGATGGCCCCACACGGACTTTCGACTGAGGTACACTTTCGAGGCGGCCTCTGCCTCCTCATCGGTCTCGTATTTCGGAAACATGTGCCCAAACCCTACGGATGACATCGTCGGAACGCCTACTATGAGCTCATGGTCCTTGACTTCAACAGGCATCTCACGGCAGACCTTCTGTATCGCTTTTGCTTTTCGTACTACGAGAGGTTTTTCGGCTAGTGATGGATCATCATCGAAGATGGAAAGGTCATCGCCCCACCACCCCTTTTTCTTGTAGTAATCCGAAAAAAGCCGTTTTTTCAGCAGTTCGAGCCTATTCATATATAGTCCCCTTAGCGTCTCGTGGAGTGCTCTGATACCGGAGGTATCTTGATAAAACGATCCTTGAAAAATAATATATAGGTAAAAATGATTGTAAACAATATTTAGTTGCAATCAATACAATCTATTGTCGGAAAAAGAAATACCCCGTAGCTTCGATAGATACTCTATTGGTATCAGCAACTCGTTCAGTGCAGAAATTTACATTAACAAAGTCTATCGCTTTTGTCAATTCAACCCAACCGTATGCAGCCTGTCAATCGACGCCTCCCGCTGTTTCCCTTTGAAATCCTGCCATCTTCACTATCATGAGGATGAGGATGATGAACGCGACTACTATCGACAGCAGCATGGTCTCGCCTAGCACCCGGGGTCCGGCCGCCTCGAAACGCCGGCCGATAATCCACGGGATCACCATGCCGCCTGTGTTTGCACCGACAAGGAAGATCCCTACGACCTTACCGTTTATTTTCATGCATCTGTCTGCAAAAAGAATGCTCACAGGAAACATCGCAGCCATCGAAAATCCCATTAAAAAGGTGCTGAACCAGAGAATCTCCCTGCTGCCGGGAAAAAACAGAAGAAGGCCCGTGCTGATGAGGCATCCCGTCAGATTGCCCATGAGGATCCTCGCCGGCGCCACCCGTGATGAGAACGGAACGGTCGCGAGCCTGCCGACGGTTATCGCTCCCCAGAAGAGGGAGGTGAGATATGCCGCCTGCGCCTCTTTCAGGATATTCTTTTCGATCGCATATGTAGATATCCACCCGCTGTAGGCAATTTCCGCTCCCACATGGAGGAAAAAGAAGAGGGTTATCAGCACCACCATCGTAGCCCCGGACGATCTCATGCCGGTCTTTTCTTGGGCTGTACCGATTCCGGGGCTATCAAGCCATGGCAGCCAGAGTGTGGCCGGCAGGGCACACGCCGCAATTACCCAGTAGGCGGGCGCGATGTCGTTTCGCAGTAAAAGCGACTGCGCGACTATGACCGGGGAAAGAAGTCCTCCGAGCCCGAAGCAGAAATGAAGCCCGTTGATCCACGGTCCCGAACGATCTTTATGTGTCCACACGAGGAGCGTGTTTCCTCCGACATCGATCGCCGCGGATGCAAGTCCTCGTAAAAACAGGACTGCTGCGAGGAGCCACAGCCACGGGACGAGAGGAATGACAGCCATGGTTACGGCTATAAGGAGGAGCGAGACAGCCATGACAGGGTGACCCGGCGAGCTGTCGTACAGCCTCCCGGAGAGCAGGGAGCTTATGGTGTATCCTGCAGAGTGAGTAAAAAATAGCCAGCTTATCTCTCTCAGGGTGCTGTTCGTGTTTCGGGCGAGCCCGGGGAGCGTAGGGCCGAGCGACGCGAAGGCCAAACCGAGCGCAATGTAAACGATGTAGTAGGCAAAAGTCCTTACTGCTTTGGTCCTCTGGTCATGATCCATATCTATTACTGCCTCAGATGTTATAGACTGTCCAGACATTGTATAAGAGACCGGGCAAATAGTCACATACTTTTCTACATTTTTCACTTTTAAAACGTCTCGAAAAAGGTATAACATATCCTTAATGGCGGATACAGGAGGAAGATGATGGATAAACTGAGGTGGGGAGTAATCGGATTCGGTTCGTTTGCCGATGTCGCGATGGGACCGGCAATCGCGAACACTCCCGGTCACACACTCGTTGCGATCACCGGAAGGGAACGTATGAGAGTGGCCAATTACGCAAAAAAATACGGTGTCGAGCGTTCCTTTACCTCTGCTTCCGACCTTGTACATACTCCGGGCCTCAATGCGGTTTATGTGGCAACACCGAATAATCAACACTCGGAGCATACGATCATGGCTGCGGAACAGGGGCTCCATGTACTGTGCGAGAAACCCATGGCAGTTAGTCTTGGAGAGGCAAGGCGCATGACGGAAGCGTGCGCCACAAAAGGTGTCAAACTGATGATAGGAAACATGATGCGATTCAACCCCTGTCACAGATGGGTGAAGCATATCATCCGGGAGGGTGTTCTGGGAAGCGTTACAGAGGCAAAAGCCACGTTCGAGTATCACCTCTCCGATGAGGGCTCCCCGTGGAGACTTGATCCCGAGGTGGGCGGCGGGGGCGCAATAATGGATGTCGGGGTACACTGCATCGACCTCTTGAGGTATCTGCTGGGTGCCGAAGTGACCCGTGTCGGGGCCTTCGTAGATACCGGATCATATCCCTTTCCTGCCGATATAAGCGCGACCGTGATGCTGAGGTTCGATTCAGGTGCCGCAGGAACTGTGTCTGTCTCCTTTATCAACAAACATCCACTCAACAGAATCGAGATACGCGGCACTGAGGGCAGCCTTGTCAGCGAGGGAACTCTGTGGCGCGATTCAACCGGGAGGGTCTCTGTAGAAACGGGCAGTTCCACGCAGACCTACGAGTCATCGTTGAAGATTCCCGGTCCATACGAGCTGCAGATAGAACACTTTTCAGGCTGTATAAAAAACGATACGGAACCGCTCGTTTCTGGTAAGGAGGGGTTCAAAGACCTAGCAGTTTGTCTTGCCGCGTATAAATCACACGAAGCAGAGAGCATAGTAAACCCTGACTATTAGACCATATATCGAATTTGCCTGAAATTATTATTTTGGAAATGGTTACATTATCCGAATACGGATGCAAACAGCGAGCCGTTGAAACGTTCGAGTCCAAACAGGGACTGAAGGTGATACTTACTCCAGGCGTCTAAGCCCAGTACGATCGCTGGATTATCTCATCCTGTGTGTCTTCAGGAAGCACGACGAACCTCGCGCTGAAACCGGTGACCCTCACAACAAGGTCCTGATAGCGCTCGGGATGTTTCTTCGCATCTATGAGCCTGTTCCTGTCAACGACTGTAAACTGTACATAGATTACATCTCTTTTAGCGAGATACTCAACGATGTGCCCGATAACCTCAGGTGTTGCGTTACCGCTGAGCTGCACATCTATGCAGCTGGCATTATCGGCTTTCGAATGCTCTATTGAAGTCACCGACCGCAGTGTGTCGGAAAGGCTGTTTTTGATGACACCGTGGTACGGAGCGCTGTTGAGCGACAGGACCTCCCCGGCCTTTCTACCATCCGGGGTGGCGCCAGTAACAACTCCCATACTCTTTATGGGCTCGTAGAAACTGTAGATACCGGGACGGTAGCTTGTCCCAACGGTTGTCTTGTACTTCTTTACGATTTCGGAGTACATGGAGCTCAGCTCCCTGGCCATCTCGTCGACTTCCTGTACTCCATTGCCGAATTTCGAAATCCTGTTCTTGACCATCATCCTGAAATCTTCTTTCCCGTCGTAGTCGCTCTCCAGTATGCTGTAAAATTCTTCAAGCCCGATCTTCTGTTCGTTATACACGAGCCTTTTGATCGAAAACAGCGAGTCAACTGCGGTTGCAAATCCTGTGCAGTTCACTGACCTCATCCAGTATCTGGCACCGCCTTTGTCAACAGGCACTGCTTTCTCAACGCACCCTTCCACGAGAGCCGAAACCAGCGGTCTGGCGTAGTATTCGGCGTAAAAAGGAGCAGCATCGTTCATCGTTTCAGTATAAAGTTTCACAAAGTAATCGAGCTGCAGATAGAAGTTGTTTATAAACTCAGCCCAGTTTCCAGGATTTTTCAGTTCGAGCCCGACCCTCTTGCCCCCGTAATATCCGTTGTTCATTGCTATTAGAACGATCTTGGGAAGATTCATGAATGCGTTCATGGGATCGGTATACGACTTTCCTGGAATCCCGAGCTCAATACACCCGATATGGCTGTGGTCCAGGATATCTTCTTCCTCGATAAGGTTATACCTCCTCATACCGTCGGCACCCGCTTCGTGAAAGGTAATCGCCGGAATCCCGAATCCGCTCACGAGTATCCGATATGCTCTTTCCATAAATTTCGGGTCTGTCTTCTTTGTATGCTTGATAACCGCCTTCGGCTCAAAGGTCCTCAGTTCATCTTCCGCCTCCAGTACAAGCCATGACAGCTCGTTTGTTGCATCCTTTCCAGCACTGTCGAGACCTGCAATATCAATTGTCTGACCGTCGTCGGTGTGGTTCACCTGGCTGATGGCCTTGAGAGCGAGCCATGTGGTTCCATCACGATTATCGAAGAGTTCGTAGTGCTTTTTATCAATGACATCATCGCTGTCCGGATCATCCGCCCTGAGACCCATCTTGGTGCCGGACAGCTCCGTCATCTTGTATCCGAGGTTGAACTTCAGCCAGAATTCGAAAAACAGCTCCTTTGCGCTCTCTTTGGTCAGCACGCCGCTCTCTATATCTTTCCTATAGTAGGGATAAAGGTACTGGTCTACCCTCCCGAGCGAGTGATTGGCACAGTCATCGAACTGTGTAGCTACCTGCGCAAACCAAAAGGACTGTAATGCCTCCCTGAATGAGGTC
>DATKZJ010000033.1:0-44042 GCA_035527995.1 Spirochaetota bacterium
AAGATTTTGTCCGCGGCCATATAGAGAAAGCGAAGCCGCGGTTTTTACGATATATGGATGAAGATACGTTTTGATCGACGTCGTAGCGAAGGGGGTTACGTTGAAGGGATATAAAGGATCCATCCTGAGGATCAATCTATCTACAGGAACTGTAAAAAAGGAGCGTCTTGCTGCAGAAATGACACAACGATGGATCGGCGGCAAGGGGTTCGGCGGGTATCTGAACTACAAGGAGAACCGGCCGGGTGCAGATGCCCTTTCTCCTGAAAACAAGCTCATTTTCGCTTCAGGGCCGGGTGCAGGTACTATACTGCCCACGGCCACGAGAATTGGTCTTTTCTCGAACTCACCGCTCAACGATCGTTGCATCGATTCATACGTGGGCGGAAGCATCGGGCATTTCTTGAAGAAGGCTGGCTACGATATCGTGATAATTGAGGGGAAGGCCGATACTCCGAGCTACATAAAGATCGTGGATGAAAAGGTTACCATAGAGAGCGCAGAAGGCCTCTGGGGAAGGCAGATATACGAGACAGAGGACCTGCTGAAAGAGGAACTCGGAAAGTCTGCAAGGGTACTATCGATAGGGAAGGCGGGGGAGACACTCGTCCGGTACGCCTGTATAGGTAACGACCGGCACAGGCATTTCGGGAGGATGGGCTCCGGAGCCATCATGGGGTCCAAGCTGCTCAAAGCGATCGCAGTGACTGGGACCGGAGATGTGGAGGTGCATGATCCGGAAGGGCTGAAAAGTTACGTCCGGGACTTGGGCAGGAGGATAAAGGAGAACCCCAGCACAGGAACCGTATATCCTCAGGCGGGGACGCCGAGCTTTGTGAAGGCGGGCAATGAGCTCGGGGTTTTTCCCAGCCACTACTGGCACAGGGGACAGGCTGTGCACGCGGAGCGGCTCACGTTCGAATACATGAGAGAAAACACCCTCATGAAACAGACACGCTGCTTCGGATGCCCTATAGGGTGTGCACACATCAACAGGATACAGGACGGCCCGCATGCCGGGATCGAGATCGACGGACCCGAGTACGAGACGATCTACGCATTCGGAGGGCTTTGTGATGTCGGGGACATCCGTGAGGTGATAGAGCTGAACGATCTGTGCGACCGTCTCGGTATCGATACGATTTCAGCAGGAAACGTGCTCGGGCTCCTGATGGATGCCACGGAGCAGGGGAGGATCCCGAAAGAGTATGATATCCGGTTCGGCGATACCGAAAAGATGCTCGTTTTCATCGAGAAGATAGCGTCAAGGGAAGGTGGCTGGTGGATCCTCGGGGAGGGAACGGAAAAGGTCTCGGAACATTTCGGCCTGCAGGATATCGCTGTCCATGTGAAAGGGCTCGAGCCTGCAGGGTTCGACCCGAGAGGATTGCAGAGCATGGCGGTAACGTATGGAGTCGGTAACCGCGGGGCTAGCCACCTCACCTCAAACGCCTACGCGCGCGATATAGGGGGGAAGGCGAGGGACCACGAGCTCGCAGGTGAAGACAAGACCCTGGACCGGTTTTCTCTCGAAAGAAAGGCGGAGCTGGTCTACAACATGATCAACTTCAACGCCATCGCAGACTGCATGATACTGTGCAGGTTCCTCAACAGGGACCTTCTCACATGGGACGACTATTCCAAGATGCTCTACCTTCTCACCGGAATAGAGAAGGGTCGTGACGAGCTCGAGCGGACGGCAAACGATATCGTAACGATCGGAAGGCTCTGGAATATCAACGGCGGGCTCACATCCGGAGATGATCTGCTGCCCGAGCGATTCTACAACGAGCCCATCGGACTTGAGAATACTCAGGGACACACAGTTTCAAGAGAGAATTATGAACGGCAGATACATTCGTACTACGGCATGAGAAACTGGGATGAAAAGGGAGTTCCCAGGCAGAACCCAATGTGACCTTAAGTTTCATGATACCATAGGGAGCAATACGAAGGACTCGATTCATGTGCGGGATAGAGTTTCGGCAAGTTTCATTTTGGTGGCTCCGGGATGACGTTCACAGGGGATTTCTTCAATGCCGCAGGTCTCCTTTGTTTCGGCATAGGGGCCCGTGGGGGTGGTTTACAAGAAAAAGAGGGTGCGGCAATCTTAAAGAACAGATCGGGAACAGACAGAAACGAGATAGAAGAAAGCGGTGAAGCCGGATCTATAGAAGGGTTTGGGCATAAGACAGAGCGAAAGATAAAGCTATAAAAAGTAGAGTGCGTTATGAAGTACGATGAGAAAGAGCTTCTGGCAAAGGCAAAGAGGCCCGGTGAGGTCGCATCGAAGCTCCACCGGCTCTATCAGGGTAAGATAGAGGTGCTGCCCCGGTGCAGGGTAAAGAAGCTCAGCGACTTTAATGTCTGGTATACTCCGGGGGTTGCGGCCACGTGCAGGGAGATACAGAAGAACAGGGAGTTGGTATACGAGTATACGTGCAAATGGAACACTGTTGCCGTAATATCGGACGGAACGCGTGTGCTCGGACTCGGAGACATCGGCCCTGAGGCGGCGATGCCCGTTATGGAGGGCAAGTCGCTCCTCTTCAAGTACCTAGGCGACGTTGATGCGTTCCCTCTCTGCCTCGATACGAAGGACCCGGAGCGGTTTATCGAAACGGTGAAGATCCTGCAGCCTTCGCTTGGAGGTGTAAACTTAGAAGACATCTCGCAGCCGAAGTGTTTTTACATACTTGATCGATTGAGAAAGGAGTGCTCTATTCCTGTATGGCACGATGATCAGCAGGGTACGGCGGCTGTTATCGTTGCAGGACTGATGAATGCGGTGAAGGTGAAGAAGGAGTGGATTTCGCGAATGGCGAACAATTCCATTGTTTTCGTATGCGCGAATCCCGTGCCTGAAATCTGGCCATGGGAGGCAAAGGAGGCAGGCGCCAGGGTCGTTGCGACGGGCAGGAGCGATTTTCCCAACCAGGTTAATAACTCTCTGGGTTTTCCCGGAATATTCCGCGGCACCCTCGATGTGCGTGCCAGGACGATAACCGATGAAATGTGCATCGAAGCTGCACGTGAGCTGGCAAAGACGGCCGAAGATCGGGGTCTCAGGGACGACTACATCATCCCGACGATGGATGAGTGGGAGGTCTTTCCGAGAGAGGCGGCTGCTGTGGGGATGAAGGCGATAGAGCAGGGCATCGCGCTTCAGCCGCTGGAGAAAGATGAGCTCTACAGAAGGGCGGAATCGATTATAAGAACAGCGCGAGAGAAAACGAAGATGCTGTTCGAAAAGGGGTTTATTACCGACCATGATGAGGATTTTTGACGGAGGACAAAAGCCATGGGTGGAAAGCCTCGAACTGTAGATCTGCAAGAGGTGAAAAAGGCGGTAAAGAGTTTGAGCATCAGCGCCTGTACGGACCTGAACAGAGACGTAGAAGAGTCCTTCAAGCGGGCGATTGAGAAAGAGGAATCTCCCGTAGGCAGGGCAATATTCGAACAGCTTCTGAAGAATGCAGACATTGCCAGGCAGCAATCCATACCCATATGCCAAGATACAGGGTTCACCGTGGTGTTTCTGGAGATAGGACAGGACGTTTCCTTCAGCGGGGGGTATCTGGGGGATGCGATTTCAGAGGGTGTGAGCGAGGCATATAAAGAGGGTTACCTGAGGAAATCGATTGTGAAGAACGCGTATACAAACCCTGAGAACACGGGTGACAACACCCCACCGATCGTCCATACCCGGATCGTCCCGGGAGACAGGGTAAAGATAACGGTGCTTCCCAAGGGTGGCGGCTCGGAAAACATGAGCAGGATAAAGATGATGAAGCCTGCCGACGGTATGGAGGGAGTGCGCGACTTTGTCGTGGAGACCGTAAGGGGCGCAGGTGCGAACCCCTGTCCTCCTATTCTGGTGGGGGTCGGTCTCGGAGGAACGTTTGATTATGTGGCGTACCTTGCAAAGAAGTCGTTACTGCGGGAGATAGGGGAGAGAAATCCAGACCCTGAGCTCGCCCGCTATGAGGTGGAGTGGCTCGAAACAATAAACAGACTCGGTATCGGTCCGGCAGGGCTCGGCGGAAGGTTCACCGCTCTGGATCTCTTTATTGAGGCGTTCCCGCGTCATATTGCCTCGTATCCGGCGGCGGTCAACATCCAGTGCCATGCCGCACGAAGCAAAACGCATACGCTGTAGAAACAACGAAGGGTACGGAGGAACAATGGGAGACAAAAAGGTTGAAGCGCCGTTGACAGCCGAGACGGTCAAAAACCTCAAAGCAGGGGACGGCGTTCTGCTCTCAGGAGTCATATATACTGCGCGCGATGCTGCACATAAGAGGCTCGTGGATCTTATCGACAAAGGTGGACAGCTTCCTTTTGATCCGGAGGGGAGCGTCATCTATTATGTCGGCCCGTCTCCCGCTCCTCCAGGACACGTGATAGGCGCTGCCGGACCGACGACGAGCTGCAGGATGGACAGCTACACGCCTCTGCTCTTGAAGCACGGAGTAAAGGGGATGATAGGCAAGGGGCAGCGGTCCGCTGAGGTCAAAAGGGCAATACAGGAGTATACGGCCGTTTACTTCGGAGCGACCGGAGGGGCGGCAGCGCTGATATCAGGAGCCATCGTGGAGGCGAAGATGATCGCATTCGATGATCTCGGGACCGAAGCGGTTCGACGGCTCGTTGTAAAGGAGATGCCTCTTGTAGTGATAAACGACTGTTACGGGAGGGATCTCTATATAGAAGGAAAAAGAAAGTGGTCTCGAGAGTAGAAAGGGGCTGGTGTGATGGATAGACCGAATGCGGAGTCTGCTGCTTTTAAAAGTAATGAAATCGGGGCTGATCGCAACGACTACGTTCTGAAGAGGAAGGATCGATCCATGAATTTAAAGCTTTCTTCAAAAGAGTTGAAAAAAGAGGGTATTGAAAAAACAGTAGAGATAAGCGAGGCGAACATATATTCCTGCTATCAGTGCGGAAAGTGCACTGCAGGGTGCCCGACCTCGGAGTTCATGGATATACCGCCGCATGAGGTGATAAGGCTTTTACAGCTGGGACAGATCGAAGAAATATTGAACGAAAACACCATCTGGATCTGTGCCTCCTGCATTACCTGCGCTGTTCGGTGTCCGAAAGGGGTGGACCTGTCAAAGATAATGGAGGCCTTGAGGCAGATCGTCCTGAGAAAGAATGTTAACCATGTTCATCCGAACAAAGTCTCGAAAGAGAAGCTGCAGACATTGCCGCAGATTGCTCTTATTGCGAATTTCCGCAAGTTCACTCATTAGCGCGAAAGAAGAGCAAATACAATACGGGGAGTTATAGATACTAATGGAAACCGTATCTTATATGCCGGGATGCACTTTAAAGACAGCAGGAAAAAATTTCGAAGAATCGGCTATAAGGCTTCTGGAAATACTAGGCGTTACGGTTGAAGAGCTCGAACGATGGTTCTGCTGCGGCACGACCTATTCTTTGTCCTCTGACAACCTTATGAACCACCTTGCGCCTGTAAGGACTCTGCTCCGTGCAAAAGAGACCGGCAGGCGGGAACTACTGGTTCTCTGTTCGATGTGCTACAATACGCTGCGAAGAACTCAGGACCTCGTGCTTCACGATCAAGAGAAGCGTGACAAGATAAATGAATTCATGTATCGAGAAGAAACGACATTCAGCGGAGATGAAGTCAGGGTTGTTCATCTTCTCAACTATTTGAAAGATAACGTCGGATTTGAAAGGGTAGCCGAACACATTATCAGGAAGCCGTCGGATTTGAAAATAGCGCTCTATTATGGATGTATGCTCCTCCGCCCGGAAGAGGTCTCGATCGACGAGTCTTCGGAAGATCCTGTTATCATGGAGGAGCTTTTTTCATCATGCGGTATCGAGCCCGTATATTTTCCCTTTAAAACCGAGTGCTGCGGCTCATATCAGACGGTGAATAAAATAGATATCGTCCTGTCGAGGGCAGAACAGATCATAGATTCCGCCGTGAATAACGGCGCCGATATGATTGTTACCTCCTGCCCTCTCTGCTACCATAATCTCGATTCTTCTCAGGAAAGACTGGCCGATACGGTGTTCGGCTTCAGGAATATTCCTGTCATATACATAAGTCAGTTGTTGGCGTTATTGGTCGGGGCGGGCGATGCAGCAGATTACAGTCTGCACTCGGTCGATCCGAGGCCTGTTTTAAAAGAAAAAGGATTGATTTGATGATTGTGGGTAAACGTCTGAACAGCATCGGTGTTTTTATCTGCCACTGCGGGATAAACATTGCTTCCATCGTCGACATCGAAGAGGTAAAAAAACAGCTTTCCGTCTATCCCGGAGTCGAGTTTGTGAAAGATTACCAGTACATGTGCTCAGAACCGGGGCAGTTGCTGTTCAAACAAGCGTGCGGTTCTGGAACAGTCGAAGGGGTTGTAGTTGCATCCTGCTCGCCTAGGCTCCATGAAACGACATTTCGAAGGGCTGCGATCGAAGCCGGCATGAATCCGTATCGAATAGAGATAGCCAACATAAGGGAACAGTGTTCCTGGGTTCATCGCGATGAGAAAGAGAAGGCGACGGAAAAGGCCGTAGACATAATACAGAGCGTGATAGAACGCTCGAAACGCAACGAGTCTCTCACTGCGGTTTCCATACAGACTACAAAGAAGGCGCTTGTTGTCGGGGCAGGTATCAGCGGGATGCAGGCGGCCCTGAATATAGCCAACAGCGGGGTCGAGACGTATCTTCTCGACAGAGAGCCCTCCATCGGCGGGCGTATGGCCCAGCTTTCAGAAACCTTTCCGACACTGGACTGTTCGCAGTGTATCATGACGCCGCGCATGGTCGAGGTGGGGCAGAACAGGAACATTACGCTCTTGACCTACTCCGATGTCGAGGAGGTATCGGGGTATGTCGGTAATTTCAAAGTAAAAGTACGCCGAAAGGCGGCGTATGTCGACTGGGACACGTGTACAGGCTGCGGCATATGTTCTGAAAAGTGTCCAAAAAAAGTCCCTTCCCAGTTTGATCGCTTGCTAGGCCATCGCAAGGCGATTTATAGCCCCTTTCCTCAGGCTGTTCCGAACAAGACCGTTATCGATAAGGAGAACTGTCTCTATTTTAAGACAGGCAGGTGTCGGCTCTGCGCCAAGGCCTGCCCGCTCGGAGCGATCGATTTCGAGCAAAAAGACAGGATCGAAGAGATCGAGGTAGGTGCTATTGTTGTGGCAACAGGCTATGACCTCTACGAGAAGGAAAAGATCGAAGAGTACAGAATCGGATATTGTGAGGACGTGGTTGATGGGCTGGCCTTCGAGCGGCTCCTTTCCTCTTCGGGTCCGACGCAGGGCAAGGTCGTCCGTCCCTCCGACGGAACCGTACCGAAAGAGGTGGTATTCATACAGTGTGTGGGGTCGCGCGATCCCAACAATCATCTGCCCTACTGTTCACGTATCTGCTGTATGTACACGGCAAAGCATGCCATGCTCTACAAGCACAGGGTACCGGACGGGCAGCCGTATGTTTTTTACATGGACATTCGTTCGGGCGGAAAAAACTATGAGGAGTTCGTTCAGAGGACAATTGAAGAGGAAAAGGTTTTATATATCCGGGGCAGAGTGGCGAGGTTGTACCGGGAAAACAACAAGGTCGTTGTCGTTGGCGCAGATACTCTCTCAGGGAAAAAGATCGAGATCAGGGCGGACATGGTCGTTCTGGCAATGGCAATGCGCCCTTCCGGAGGGATCGAGGAGTTGTCCAAAAAACTCAAGATACAGATCGACGGGAACGGATTTCTGGCGGAAGCGCATCCCAAACTTCGCCCTGTGGAAACACTGACCCAGGGCATTTTCCTCGCGGGCTGTGCGCAGGCGCCGAAAGATATCACTGATACGGTGTCCCAGGCAGGTGCGGCGGCCTCCATGGTGCTGGAACTTCTTTCGAATGAAGAGCTCTCGCATGACCCCACCACCTCATGGATAGACGAAGAGTTGTGTGCAGGGTGCGGTCAGTGTGTCTCCCAGTGCGCCTATAATGCTATAGAGCTCGACGAGAAAAAGAAAAAGGCGCATGTCAATGAAATACTGTGCCAGGGGTGCGGGGCATGTATCGTTACATGTCCGTCCGGTGCGGTGCATCAGAGGAATTTCACGATGAGTCAGTACTATTCGATGATCGAATCACTGGTATGAGGATTGTTTCGTGGAAAAGATCGGTTCTGTAGCGGTATTTGGAGCGGGGATTGCCGGCATGCAGGCGGCGCTCGATCTGGCGGAGACGGGATTTAAGGTCTATCTCGTCGATAACAAGCCCGCCATAGGCGGGGTGATGTCTCAGCTCGACAAGACGTTTCCCACAAACGATTGTGCTATGTGCATCATGTCCCCAAAACTCGTCGATACGGGCCGTCACCCCAATATAGAGATCATCACCAATGCAGACCTGAAGGGAATCGAAGGAGAAGCAGGCAGCTTTACTGTGACATTAAAAAAAAGGCCTCGTTTTGTAGACGAATCGAAATGCAACGGGTGCGGCGATTGCGCCCAGAAATGCCCTGTCACGTTGCCCAGCGAATTCGATGAAGGTATGGGGAATCGAAAAGCAATCTACAAGCGATATCCACAGGCAATTCCCAATCTGTTTGCCATCGACAAGATGGGGGTCTCCCCGTGCAGGGAACAGTGTCCCGCTTCAGTCAACATACAGGGGTATGTTGCGCTCATATCGATGGGTGAGTACAAAAAGGCGTATGATCTGATACGGGAGCGGCAGCCGTTTCCAGCTGTCTGCGGAAGAATATGCCACCACCCGTGCGAGTCCGCATGCAACAGAAGCGAGGTCGATGATCCGGTCGCAATAAACTACCTGAAACTGTTTGCTGCAGATTATGTGCTGAAAAATGGATACATCGATGAAGAGGAAACAGAATGCGCTTCTCCGAAGGACGCAAAGGTAGCAGTGGTGGGAGCGGGTCCTGCAGGGTTGACATGTGCAAGGAACCTTGCTGATCAGGGGTACAGTGTAACGATATTCGAACGTGAAGACAAGCCGGGCGGCACTCTGTATACGGGTATTCCCAATTACAGGCTTGACAAGCAGGTCCTCTTCAAGGAGGCGGACGCCGTCCTTCGAAATAAACATATCGAAATATCGTACGGGGTGAACATCGGCAGCGACAGGTCGCTCGTTGAGATCAGGAACGAGGGTTACAAAGCGGTGTTTGTCGCAACCGGAGCAACGAAATCAGGAGGGCTTTCTGTGCCCGGAATAGATACAGATAGGGTGCTTAGAGGAATCGAGTTCCTGCATGATGTGAATGTCGGAAAACCCGTCAGGCTGAACGGCGTCGTGGTCGTGCTGGGCGGGGGAAACGTCGCAGTTGATTCTGCGAGGACCGCACTCAGGCTGGGTGCTGATAAAGCGGTAATCGTGTACCGCCGTACCAAAAAAGAGATGCCCGCCTATCCATGGGAGATAGAGGAGGCGCTCAAAGAGGGAGTGGAGATTCTCAATTCATGGACGCCCGCCGAAGTAATTGCGAAGAACGGCCGTGTTGAAGGGATCAGATTTCATAAATGTGCCGGTGTGTTTGACATCGAAGGAGCTTTCAGCACGGATATCTCTCTGGATGAATCGATGGTTTTGGATGCGGACTACATCGTTACGGCAACCGGGCAGGTCCCGGACGACACGGTCACCCGAGATCTTGATGGAATCGAAACAGGCGCAGGCGGCAGGTTCGTGGCAGATCCTCTAACGTTGCAGACAAACGTTGAATGGGTCTTTGCCGGAGGTGATGCGGTGAGCGGTCCGTCCTCGATGGTCGAAGCGGTTGCTGCGGGTCATGAGGCTGCGGAATCGATTGTGCGGTTCATCGAAAAAAGAGACCTGAGAGAAGGCCGTCACCATTCCCCGCAGAAAAAAGCTCCGCTGCCTCATAGATCTGTAAGGAAGGAAGCAAGAAAAAAGATGCCGATGCTTCCTGTTGCAAAAAGGATGTCCGGATTTGATGAGATCGAGCTTGGATACGATGAAAAAAACGCTTCTGAAGAAGCCCAGCGGTGCCTGAATTGTGCCGGATGCTCAGAATGCATGATGTGCGTTGAAGCGTGCGGCTGTGACGCTATCGACCATATGATGAAAGAGGAGGAGATGGTGATAGATACCGGAGCAATCATCCTTGCTGTCGGGTATGAGAAGTATGATCCCTCCGGCCTTCATGAATACGGCTACCAGAAATATCCGAATGTCGTAACGAGCGGTGAGTTCGAGAGGATACTCTCCGCGTCCGGACCGTTCAGCGGACATATCGTGCGCCCTTCGGATCACAAAGAACCGATGAAAATAGCATGGATCCAGTGCGTGGGGTCGCGCCAGATGCGGGAGCAGGGCAAGGCGTACTGTTCGTCCGTCTGCTGTATGTATTCGATAAAGGAGGCGGTCATCGCCAAGGAACATTCCCCTGCTCTGGACTGCCACGTCTACTATATCGATATCAGGGCGTTTGGAAAGGATTTTGATAAATATTATGAGCGTGCCCGTGACGAGTATGGTGTGAAGTTCAGACAGGCTCGCCTCTCTTCCATTGATAGTGTGCCTGGAACGGATGATCTCATCGTAAAATACTTCGTAGACAGCGTCGACTGTGACGGCGGTGATGAAGTAAAAGAGGAGCGGTACGACATGATTGTCCTGTCTGCCGGTCTTGTATCGAACTCATGCAACGCGGATCTTTCCAGAATAACGGGCGTGGCGCTGAATAAATTCGGGTTTATCGATACGCACCCTCTCTTCAGGGAAAAAACGAGCATCAGCGGCATATACACATGCGGTGCGGCTTCAGCGCCGAGGGATATTCCGGAAACAGTGGCAACGGCGAGCGCCTCGGCTTCGTACGCGTGTGCTCTCTTGAAAGAGGAGCGCCACACATTGACCGTCGAGAAACAATACCCGGAACAAAGAGATATTTCGAACGAAGAACCGAGGATCGGTGTTTTTATCTGTCACTGCGGTATCAATATCGGCTCGGTTGTTGACGTCCCTTCCGTGACGGAATATGCAAAAACATTGCCCTGTGTCGTTTATGCAGAACAAAACCTCTACACCTGCTCTCAGGATACTCAGCATAAAATGAAACAGGTGATACAGGAATATAATATCAACAGAGTATTGATCGCATCATGCACACCGAGGACACATGAGCCGCTGTTCCAGGATACGTTGAAAGAAAGCGGGCTCAATCCTTTTCTTATCGAATTCGTTGGAATCAGGGAGCAGTGCTCCTGGGTACATATGAAGCAAAAAAGTAAGGCCACCCAAAAGGCAAAACAGCTCGTGGCCATGGGAGCTGCAAGGGCAAAGCTTCTTGCCCCTTTCCAGAGATCATCTTTTCCGGTAATGAAAAAAGGTCTCGTTGTCGGCGGCGGCGTCGCGGGTATGACGGCCGCCCTGAACCTCGCCGAGCAGGGATTCGATACGTATCTCGTGGAAAAGGATAAAGAGCTCGGCGGAAACCTGAGAGATATTTATTACACGATAGATGGAGAGGATACACAAAAGCTGCTCAGCGATACGATTCGTGAAATAATGGAGAACGAAGCGGTAACGGTATTCACAGATTCAGAGGCGACGGAAATTGCAGGGTATGTCGGGAACTATACTACGGTCATAAGAAACAACGTTTCAGGCGAAGAAACGCAGATAGAGCATGGAGCGATCATCGTTGCTACCGGAGCTGTCGGAGTAAATACGGAAGAATACCTATACGGGAAATCGAATACGATTGTAACACAGACAGAGCTCGAAAAACGGATTGCAGACGGCGAAACGTTCAAAAACGTTACCATGATCCAGTGCGTAGGGTCGAGGGATGGTGAGAGGCCGTACTGCAGCCGTGTGTGCTGTCAGACGGCCCTCAAGAACGCCATCAGAATTAAAAAACGTGTGCCGGAATCGATCGTAACCATCTTTTACAGGGACATGAGGTCGTACGGTTTTTATGAAGAGTACTATCAGAAAGCGCGTGAGATGGGCGTTACTTTCATACGATATGAACGTGAGAGAAAACCTGCGGTGAGCTTAAACGAACGGAAGAAGCCGAAGATAAGGTATCACAACATACTTCTGGGCAGAAGTTTAGAACTGTCTTCAGATCTTCTCGTTCTCAGCACCGGGATGGAGCCTCCTGATAACAAAACTATCTCGAACACGCTCAAGGTGCCGTTAAACGGGGAGGGATTCTTCCTCGAGGCGCACGCGAAACTCAGGCCTCTCGATTTCACGACCGAGGGCGTATACCTCTGCGGGACAGCTCATTCTCCGAAAAACATAGCAGAATCGATATCCCAGGCAGCGGGTGCGGCGGCCCGGGCTGCAACGCTTTTGGCGAAGGAAAAGGTACAGGCATCGGGCAGGACCGTTAGGGTGAAAGATAGAATTTGCAGCGGGTGCGGCATATGTGTCGAGATATGCCCTTTTAATGCAAGAGAGATTGATGAGCAGACGGGCAGGGCCCGGGTTACCGAGGTGCTCTGTCAGGGCTGCGGGCTTTGTGCAACTGCCTGTCCAAATGCAGCAACACAGCAGATGAGTTTTACGAAAAGCCAGATATATCAGATGATAGAAGAGGCAGTATGAAGCAAAAAGAGGAATCCATGGAGAAAGAGAATCGAGCGTTCGAGCCGAAGATCATTGCATTCCTTTGTAACTGGTGCACATATGCCGGGGCTGACCTTGCCGGAGTCTCGAGGATACAGTATCCGTCCAATATCAGGATCATACGGCTTATGTGCAGCGGAGCACTCGACCCGACATACGTCATCAAGAGTCTTTTGGAGGGCGCTGACGGAGTACTGATCGGAGGATGTCATCCGGGGGATTGTCATTATATTAGCGGAAACTTCAAGGCAAGAAGGCGTGTTGCCGTACTGAAAGCATCGCTGAAAGAGGCGGGCCTGGAGCCCGAGCGTGTCTGGCTTCGGTGGATCAGTGCAAGTGAAGGCGCTTATTTTGCCGAAACGGTAGAGGGGATGGTCCTGCATTTGAAGCAGCTGGGGCCCAATCCTCTGAAATCAATGTGGGCGATTTAACGGTATGAGGTTTGAAAATGGCGTCAACAGCAAACTTTATTAAAGGGAAGAATCAACGTGAATCGATCGAACGGTTTTTGCATGATCTTCTGAAAGAGAAGAAGGTCGATGCAGTTCTGGTTCCTAAACGACATCCAGGCGGGAACATCGTCTCGCACGTTCTCATTACGGATCCGTCGAAAACGGAAGGAATCGACCCTCTGGCACCGGTCCAGATGGTGAATGCCGCCTGTATCGTAAAAGAGCTGTCGAAAGAGCCTGTGGATAAAAAAATTACGGTTATTCTCAGGCCATGCGAGGTTAGAGCAACGATAGAGCTCATTAAACTGAAGCAGCTGTCCGATGAGAGCCTCTATATCATAGGGTATGATTGTCCGGGAGTATACAATGTAAAAGAGTATATGAGTATAATCGAGAATGTGGAGGATAAAGAAGCGTTTACCCAGAAACATATGGAAGATTTTCTATCCGGGGACAAAGAGAGCATGCGAGAAGTCTGCAGGTTCTGCACATCTTTTACGGCGGACAGTGCTGACATCAACATAGCATGGATCGGGCTGGGTCCTTCGGGGATCGTAATAGAAGCGAGGTCGGAAAAAGGCCGGCAGATAGCAAACGACCTGAAGGTCGAAGAGGAGGGAGATTTGGCTGCAAGAAGAGAGAAGATAGAAACAATCGCGACGGCGAGAAAAAAGCGACAGAAAAGCGGAATCGAAAACCTGCTCGACCTGATACAGCCATGTATCAGGTGCTACAACTGCCGTGAGGTTTGCCCTCTGTGTTACTGTAAAGAGTGTTTGCTGGAACCTGAGAAGCTGGGATACTCTTCGGAAAGATACTTGAACCGGGCTGCCAAGAAGGATCAGATAAAGATGCCTGTCGATACTCTGCTGTATCATCTGACCAAGATAAACCATATGGGATATTCGTGTGTTTCCTGTGGTCTTTGTGAACAGGCCTGTCCGATGGATATCCCGCTTGGTACGATCTATAACGTGTTCTCAAAAAAGATACAGGCGCTTTTTGATTATGTGCCCGGAAAAAGCCGTGACGATGAGCTTCCCCTTACGACGTTCAGGGAGGAGGAGCTCTCTGAAGTTGAGGATAGATAAAAAGCAGGAGCTGGTTTTTAAAGAAACTATAAAACGGGTTGGAGTCATGAAAACGATCGATCCAGAATTCAAACGTGAAGTAGCAGGCTGTCCGGGAGGCGAGAACATCATGCGATGTTTCGCCTGCGGGACATGCGTTCTCTCCTGTCCTGTCAGCGAGGTTACAGCCGAGTACAGCCCGCGTAAAATAATCCATATGATCCTGCTGGGAATGAAGGACGAGGTTCTCGGTTCGGAAGCTATCTGGTACTGCATGACCTGTTACAGGTGTCATGTGCGATGCCCCCAGGATGTAAAATATCCTGAAATAATGCGTGTATTGAGAAAACTGGCCGTAGAGCAGGGGTATGTAAAGCCGGGATTTATTACCGCCGTCAGCGAGGTGGATACCGTCACGCAGGATATAAGGCGCGATATGCTGAAACGGATTGTCGAAAAGCGTAATTCGATTACAGAGGACGATATAACCGAGATCCGCAACTATTCGAAAACAACGGGCAGGAATCATGGATAAACGAATACTGGTGATAGGAGGGGGAATAGGCGGAGTCCAGGCCGGGCTCGATCTGGCCCAGATGGGCATAAGAGTGTCCCTCGTCGAGGAAAAACCGAACATCGGCGGCCGGATGGCCCAGCTCGACAAGACGTTTCCGACAAACGACTGCTCCACCTGTATTCTTTCACCAAAGCTCGTGGAGCTCGCTTCTCACCCCAATGTGGATATATATACCTACTCAAGCGTCGAAGATATTATAAAAACGGGTGATCGTTTTAGGGTGCGTATCAGGAAAAGAGCTCGTTTCGTCGATGAAGAAAAGTGCACGGCATGCGGGCTCTGCTCTGAGAAATGCCCTGTCAAGATACCAGACCTGTTTAATAAAAATATTACCACCTCGAAATGTATAAGCATACCATACGCACAGGCAGTGCCTGCGGTCTATAAGATCGACAGGGAGCACTGCCTGCGCCTGACAAAGGGAAAATGCGGTGTTTGCGAAAAGGTCTGTCCGGCCGGTGCAGTCGATTATGAGCAAAAAGACAGGATAGAAGATATGGATTTCAGCTCCATAATAGTTGCTGCGGGCGCAGAGGAGTTCACGCCTCAAATCAGGCCTGAATACGGATATAAAATATACGAGAATGTTGTCACGAGTATCGAATACGAGCGATTTCTCAGTGCATCCGGGCCGACGAACGGGCATATAACGCGACCCTCCGACGGGAAACAGCCCGAAAGTGTAGCCTTTATTCAGTGTGTCGGATCGCGTGACGTCGCCTCAGGCAACTACGGATACTGTTCCTCCTACTGCTGCATGCAGGCGGCCAAGGATGCCGTTATCACGAAGGAGCACGGCGCAGGCATAAACTCCACGATCTTTTATATCGATATCAGAGCATACGGGAAGGATTTCGACAGATTTGTCGATAGGGCCAAGACGGAATACGGGGTCGAATACAAAAGATCGAGGGTTTCGGAAATACTCGAATCTCAGGATACGAAAAACCTCACAGTGAAATATATTACACCTGACGGAACCCTAAAGGCCGAAGAGTTCGATATCGTGGTCCTCTCCGTCGGTATACGGATACCCGATAGACTGGGGGGCCTTCTCGCAGGGCTGGGTGTGAAACTCGGAGAGTACGGATTCTGTCAGTGCCGGACGTTCCGACCCGGAGAAACAGGTATCGACGGGGTCTATGTGTGCGGCACGGTAACGGGACCGATGGATATACCGGAAACGGTAGTCTCTGCAAGCGCCACTGCTTCTCTGGCTGCACGAGGACTATTAAGCCCTGACAGGACCTCGGAGATTATTGCGGATAATCCAGAAGAGGCGGATCTTTCGGGAAAACCGCTTACAATAGGTGTCATCGTATGTCATTGCGGCACGAATATCGGTTCTGTTGTCGATGTCCCTTCGGTCGTAGAGTATGCCGGGTCGATGCCGAATGTAGTGTTTTCGCATGGACTGCTGTATGCATGTTCACAGGATTCGATTCGTTACATAATAGACAAAATCAAGGAGCACGATCTGAACCGTGTTGTTGTGGCCTCCTGTTCTCCGAGGACCCATGAAGCCCTGTTCCAGAGAGGCCTCGAAAGAGCGGGCCTCAATAAATACCTCCTGCAGATGACAAATATACGGGATCAATGCTCCTGGGTTCATCGGGATACTCCCGACCTGGCTACCCAGAAGGCAAAAGAGCTTGTTCGTATGGCTGTCGGCAAGGCAAGATATCTGAAGCCTCTGTACGAACTGTATTCGGATGTAAAAAAGGCCTGTCTTGTAATCGGCGGGGGAATGGCCGGTATGATGGCGGCGCTCTTTGTTGCGGATAACGGATTCAGGGTATATCTAATCGAAAAAGAGGGCGAGCTCGGCGGAAATCTGTTAAAGCTTAAGAGCCTGCTTACTGAGGAGGATGTTGCATCGTCTGTGAAAAGAATCGTCGGGAGAATCGAGGAACATCCTCGTATCGAACTGTTTCTGAATGCGGATATAAAAGAGATAGAGGGCTATATAGGAAATTTTACGACAAAGCTTATGGTGGATGATGAAGAAAAGAAGGTGGAGCATGGTGCAGTTATCGTTGCAACAGGGGCGAAAGAACATGTAACAGAAAGCTACGGCTATAAGACGGATCCGTATGTCATCACACAGAGAGAATTCGAGACGATTCTCGAGAAAAAGAATCCACTCATGAAGTATGTCGACAGCATAGCGATGATACAGTGCGTTGATTCGCGGGAAGGCGACAGAAACTACTGCAGCCGTGTCTGCTGCGGTCAGGCCGTCAAAAATATCCTGCAGTTGAAAAAGCATTATCCTGAAAAAACCGTATATGTTCTTTACAGGGACATGAGGACATATGGGCTGCGTGAGCCGTACTATGCAATGGCGCGGGAATCGGGGGCCCTCTTCCTGTGGTATGATGAAACCCGTAAGCCGGTTGTCGAGAAGATCGAACAGGGGAGCTTCAGAATCAACCTCTTCGATGAAATACTGCAGGAAAAAATACAGCTGCCGGTACAGCTTATCGTTCTGGGTGTCGGCATAGATCCTCTTGATACGAACGATCGTGTGGCAAAGATGCTGAAAGTCCCGCTCACAGAGGACGGGTTCTTTCACGAAGCTCACGTTAAACTTCGACCTGTTGATTTTTCCACCAGGGGTGTATTTGTCTGCGGCATGGCCCATGGGCCTAAATATATCGATGAATCCATAGCACAGGCGCTTGCTGCTGCCGGTCGGGCTCTCACGGTTCTGACAAATGATAAAGTAAGTTCGGAAGCGTACACGGCTTCGGTTGATGAAGCCCTGTGCACGGGGTGTGGGTTGTGTGCGGAGGTATGCGCATACGGCGCGGTCGAGATCGATAAAGAAAAGGCCTCTGTTAATGCGCTTCTCTGCAAGGGGTGCGGGACATGTGCGGCAACCTGTTTCAGCGGTGCGATCGATCTGAGCGGATTTACTAATAAACAGATAGTAAAAGAGTTCCAGGAACTTTTTATATAGGCGGATATGTATGAGCTGCCGGGTCGAAACATGACCTTTTACAGCGGGGGATGCTGTTTATTGACCGTTTCTTGTTGCGGCGATTGCTATAAAACCCGACAACGGCTCTGTTAGAGATGGAAAAATGGAAAAAAGATTGAAGATAGTGGGATTCCTATGCAACTGGTGCTCGTATGCCGGGGCGGACCTCGCAGGAGTCAGTCGATTCCAGTATCCGGCGGATATCCGTGTCATACGAGTCCCCTGCTCCGGGAGGGTGAATCCGTTGCTGGTACTGAAGTGTTTTCAGGAAGGAGCGGACGGGGTGCTGGTATCGGGTTGTCATCCGGGTGACTGTCACTATCAGGAGGGCAACTACTACACGAGGCGAAGAATGATGATGCTGAAGAACCTCCTCGATTTCTTCGGAATAGACAAGAGGCGGTTTCATATTTCCTGGGTTTCCGCCTCCGAAGGGAAAAAGTGGGCCGATATCGTTATAAAGGTGGTTGAGGATGTCGGGGCTGCTTTGGAAGAGATAACAAAACAATGATCGGCAAGATTAAAAAAACAGCAAAACAGATACTGGGCGACGGGACGGTGAGCCTTTTTTTAGGATACGGCAAGAACAGTCTCGGTGATACTGTTCCGGTTTTTATAAAACAGGAGAAAGATGTCGAAAAGCTTGTTTGGGATGAAAGCTGTTATTACAACCTCACAAGGTACTTTACGGATAAAGATATAAATCAATTCGAAGAAGGTCCGATCGGTGTGTTAGTCAAGGGATGCGACCAGAAATCCCTGAAAGTACTGCTGTCCGAAAAACAGGTCAAAAGAGATAGAATCAGGATCGTAGGCCTTGTCTGCAGCGGCATGAAGAACGAGAAAGGGGATTTTTTTACAAAATGTGAGACCTGTGATTCGAACAACCCTGACGGCGAGCTGTGCGATGTCGTCATCGGGCAGAAGGTCGAGAGGAAAAACAGAGAGGATGATTTTTCCGATATAGAAAAGATCGAAGCTCTCGATCCCGCGCAAAGGCAGGAACTCTGGAGCAGATATTTCGATCGATGTCTGCGCTGTTATGCATGCCGAAACATCTGTCCGCTCTGTTACTGTAATGAATGCATCGTGGAGCAGAACGACCCGGGGTGGGTACGGCCCTCAGCATCGAAGGAAAACAACCTCTATTTTCACATTATCAGGGCATACCATCTGACAGGCAGGTGCACAGGCTGCGGGGAATGTGAACGTGCATGCCCTGTCGGTATCCCGTTACGCAAAATCAACAGGCGGATGATAAGGGCAGTGAGAGACAGTTTCGATTTTATAGCAGGCAGGGACGCCGAGACAAAGTCGCCTCTGGCCTGTTTCAGGCAGGACGATCGTGAGGATTTCATAAAATAGCAGGACTGTATGAGTTTATCTATGGATGAAACGGTCTTCGGTAAAAAAGAGTTATTACAAATACTAAAATCCGTATCAGACAGATGCGTGATAATAGGGCCTGTCATGGAAGACGAGAAGCTGTATTTCAGGCCTGTCGATTGTATTGATGACATAGTGTGGGAGTTTGATAATACGGTCAACAGTATCAAGGAGTTCTTCTTTCCTCAGCGCCAGGCTTTGTATGAATTAAAGCAGGACAAGATAAGGACGTTTGAGCCTGATATAGAAAAAAAGAGGATCCTCCTCTTTCCCCGCCCGTGCGATGTTCGTGCCGTGACGATTCTGGACAAGCTGTTCATGGGTGATTATGAGGATCGGGCGTATAGAACTTTACGGGAGAATACCGTTATCATGGGTCTCAGCTGCCGAAATCCTGGTCCGCGCTGCTTCTGTCTTTCGATCGGGGGCAACCCCTTTGGCATGGAAGGAATGGATGTCTCGATTACTGCTTTAGAAAACGATAAATATATTCTCAACACGGTCACAGATAGAGGGAAAGTTATTTTTGAAGGGAAAGGCAAAAGGGCGGATAAGGAAGAGGTACAGCGGTTCGAGAGGCTGAAGAAACAGGCGGAAGAATCCATTAAGAGGGAGATACATATTCCAAAAGACCTTCTGAAAGCATTTGAATCGGACTACTGGAAAGAAGTATCAGAGGCCTGTCTGAAATGCGGTGTCTGTACCTATCTTTGTCCGACCTGTCACTGTTTTGATATCGTAGACGAACGGTTTTATCGAATCAGATGCTGGGATACATGCAGCTCCGATGCGTTTACGCGAATGGCGTCAGGGGAGGATTCCAGGAAAAATAAGTTCAAGCGATACAGGCAGAGGATATATCATAAATTCAGCTATTATAAGGAAAACTTTGAAGAGTACGCCTGCGTGGGCTGTGGGCGGTGTGCGCAGTACTGTCCGGTCAAGACGGACATCGTTGAGATTGTGAGCACTGTAAATGAAAAAGGAACGCCATGAAAGACATCCTTGTACCCGACCTGGCACAGATAAAAGATATAAAAGGTGAGACGCCCGATGTCATCACTCTGAAGCTCGTTTTTAAAGACAAGGACAAGAGGGATACCTTTTCTTTTTATGCGGGACAGTTCGTAGAGCTTTCCGTTCCAAAAGAAGGTGAATCGACCTTTTGTATAGCATCCGCACCGTCCGACAAAGGGTATATGGAATGCAGCATTAAAAAGGTCGGCAGGGTAACGGAAGCCGTTCATATGCTCGAACCCGGTGACACCGTCGGTATCAGGGGCCCTTACGGGAACTCGTTTCCGATCGAGCAGATGAAAGGCAGGAACATACTGTTTATCGGAGGCGGGATCGGTCTCGTGCCGCTCCGGTCTTTGATACGGGAAGTGCTTTCCATACGAAATGATTTTAAAGACTTGCGTATCATTTACGGTGCGAGAAGCGTTACAGATCTCGTGTATAAGGACGAGCTTGACGAGTGGGGAAAGCGCGGGGATATCAAGGTCACGCTGACACTGGACCCGGGCGGCGAAACCGAAGAATGGAAGGGAGAGGTCGGGTATGTTCCTGAAGTCCTGAAAAAACAGACCCCCGTAAAACAAAACAGCATTGCCCTCACCTGCGGTCCGCCTGTTATGATAAAGCTCGCTCTGAATGCACTCGACGAGATGGGGTTTACTCCGAAACAGATTTTCACAACGCTCGAGATGAAGATGAAGTGCGGTATAGGCACATGCGGAAGGTGTAATGTAGGGCCTCTCTATGTCTGTAAAGACGGACCTGTCTTTACCTATGAGCAGATAAAGGGGTTTATCGAGGACATATTCTGATCTTTGTATGGAGGAAGCTGTAATGGACAAAAAAGATATCATGGAGAAGATTGCTGAGTCGAACAAATCCGTTACAACGGGAATAGACGAGAAGGACATAGAGCACTGGGTGAAGATATATGTCATGGGAATGGAGTACCGGGTCCCTGCGGTTCTTACTGTGATGCAGGCGATGGAATATGCCGGGTACAGGTTTATTCGTTCGTGCGGCTGCAGAGCAGGTTTCTGCGGCGCATGTTCGACTGTGTATCGAACAAAAGACGATTACAAACTCAAGACGGCAATGGCATGTCAAACAAGGGTAGAGGACGGAATGTATCTCGTTCAGATCCCCTTCTCGCCCGCAGAGAAGGCTTTCTATGATATAGAGAGCGAGGAGTACAGTGCAAATGTTTTTCTGAAGTGGTATCCGGAGATTGCCCGCTGTTTGTCCTGCAATACATGTACAAAGGCGTGTCCCCAGGATATCGAGGTCATGGATTACATACAGGCGGCTTTGAGAGGAGATTTTGAAAAGGTCGCCGAGATTTCATTCGACTGCATTCAATGCGGGCTCTGCGCCATACGATGTCCTGCCGAGATAGTTCAGTATTACATTGGCCAGCTTGGAAGGAGAATGTATGGGCTGCATGGGCTGCCGAGGGACGAAAATGTTGAAAGCAGGGTAAAAGAGATAAAAGAAAATAAATATGATGAAGAATTCGAAAAAACCATGGGCTTCAATAACGAAAAGCTTAGATCCGTTTATTCGGAGTACCAGAGAACAAGAGAGGTTTATTGAGGGGGTTTGAGATGTCCGAACTTACGTTTATCGATGGATATCCTGAATATATGTATGAGTCGATAAAGAAGGTTGAAAAGACCCGTGATAAACGGATAGGAAAACTGGTCCCACAGATGTCGCAAAAACAGAGAAGGGAAATTCTTGACCAGTATCATCCGGATTATACTGAGGGTGGAAAGAGACAGATCAGGCATGGGCAGAACAGGGGAGATCTGGCACCTCATGAGCTTGTCGATCTACTCGAATCGTTTCCATTGATAGATGAGAACGATGTGGACTTGAGTAAAATAGACTATGAAGTGGATGTTCTTATTATCGGGGGCGGTCTCGCAGGGACGAGTGCGGCGCTGCTCGCCAATGAGTCCGGGATACCAGCGGAGAAAATACTGCTTGTTAACAAGCTTCGGCATGGTGATTCCAATTCCACGATGGCCCAGGGAGGCACGCAGGCAGCGGACAGGCCCAACGACTCTCCTGTTATTCACTATTTAGATGTGATAGGAGGGGGCCATTTTACGAACAAGCCTGATGTTGTACGGGCCCTTACCGAGGACGCCCCTGTTGTCGTTAAATGGCTCTGCGATCTCGGTGTTCTGTTCGACAGAGATGAGGATGCAGGCTTTATCGAGCTTTCAGGAGGCGGGACGTCGAGAAAGAGGATGCATGCCTGCAGGGATTATACGGGCATGGAGGAGTTGAGGGTAATAAAGGATGAATTCAAGAACAGAAAAATAAACGTCCTTGAGTTTCATCCGGCTATCGAGCTTCTGACCGACGGGAGTGGAACCGTAACAGGTGCCGTACTGTGGGGACTGGAGACGCATGAATACAGGATCGTGAAGGCAAAGGCCACGATAGTTGCTACTGGCGGATTCGGGAGGCTGCACATAAGGGGGTTCCCAACCACAAATCATTACGGTGCCACGAGTGATGGAATCATTCTTGTCTACAGGGTGGGTGCAAAGCTTCTGGATACAGACACGGTACAGTACCACCCTACAGGCGCGGCGTATCCACAGCAGATTATAGGCCTTTTATTGACTGAGAAATTGAGAACGAGCGGTGCTCAACCGGTTAATATAGACGGCGATGAATTCGTGTTTCCGCTTGAACCCAGGGATGTGGAGGCGTCGGCAATTATCAGGGAATGTTACGGTAATGACAAAGGGGTGACGACTCCATCGGGCATGAGAGGCGTTTGGCTGGATACCCCTCTTATCGATATAATAAACGGTGAAGGAACAGCCCAGAAGTCTTTTCCCGGAATGGTACGGATGTTCAAGAGATTCGGGATCGATATGATAAAGAATCCGGTTCTTATCTTCCCGACACTTCATTATCAGAACGGTGGCGTAGAGACAGATCCGTTTGGAAAAACAAATGTAAAAGGACTGTTTGTTGCCGGAGAGGTTACAGGCGGAGTACACGGGAAAAATAGATTGATGGGAAACTCCACTCTCGATTGCCTTGTGTTCGGGCGGAGGGCGGGCAGTACAGCGGCGGAATATGTAAAAATGCGTAAAGCATACGGGAGACTGACGCTACAGCACTTAAATACGTATACAAAAATGCTCGTGGAAGCAGGAGTCAAGACACAAAGAAGAGCGCCGATTCTACTTCCTGATTATAGGGGGAAGGCAGTACTTGCCAGGATGATAGACGTAATGTAGCTGCCATGCCCATTCCCGATTCCTCATAGAAAACCGTTGACTTCAAAGAATACCCCCTGTATTTTTATATTGTTCTTCGGGGCAGGGTGAAAATCCCGACCGGCGGTACAGCCCGCGAGTTTTTATCTGTTTGTCTCTTCGAGCCAACCAGGTAAATTTCAGAATCCGGTGAAATTCCGGTGCCGACAGTCACAGTCTGGATGGGAGAAGAACTCCGCACAAACAGGATTTCTCTGTCATCCCTAAAAAACCTCGGCCCCGTGTTTCGGGGAGATATCCTTCTCGACGAGGACCGTCCTCCCCGGCTGCTTTATATACAGCGGAAGGAACAGTATGGAAGATTACATAAAATTCAGCAACGTTTCGAAGCTGTTTCCGCTAGCCGGCAGGAAAAAGGAGGTCATACGTGCGCTCGACAGTATCGACCTCTCCATTCGAAAGGGTGAGTTCCTCTCGATCGTGGGAGCTTCCGGGAGCGGAAAGACGACGATGCTCAAGCTCATCTCGGGCATCCTCGGGCCCACGTCGGGAACAGTCTCAATCAAGGGAGAGGCGGTTCACAATCTTCGCAGGGACACAGGGAACGTCTTTCAGAAGGCGACCCTCCTCCCATGGAGGAACGTTCTGAAAAATGTTCTGCTTCCAGTCGAGGTGGTAAAAGGGGAGATAACAAAGCAGGACACCCGAAGGGCCCATGAGCTCCTCGAGATCATGGGATTGAAGAGGGCTTTTAACATGTATCCGGCGGAGCTCTCCGGCGGAATGCAGCAGAGGGTCGCCATAGCGAGGGCCCTCGTACTCGATCCGGAGATCCTCCTGCTCGATGAGCCCTTCGGCGCGCTCGACTCCATAACACGGGAACGCCTCAACCGCCTTCTTCTGAAGCTGTGGGAGCGGACAGGGAAGACGATCGTGTTCGTGACTCACAGTATTTCCGAAGCTGTCCTTCTGTCAACGAGGATCGTCGTACTGTCCGGATTGCCTGGAAAGGTAGTGGACATCGTCGAGCTCGATCCGAAGAAGAAGGATTCGAGAGGGGAGATTTTCTCATCCGAGTATATATCGAAAGCGGTCGTAGATGTGCGTAAACGGATCAGGGATGTATGGAGCGAGGAGATCGCGAAGACTGATCGCGGCAGAGGGGCGCTCCCTATTGCACTGGGAGGAGAAAGCCGTGCCGGGTTTCTGAAAAAGCTTCGGCAGTACTACGAATACCTCCTCATCCCTGCGGGAATTGTGCTTTTCGTGCTTATCTGGGGAGTGGTTGCCAGGATTACCGGCCTGCCGGATTTCATTCTTCCAATGCCGAAGGCCGTGCTCGCCCGCTTCTTTACGGCGGTTTCTTCCAGGCTCCTTTTCCCGAACCTTCTCGTTACCGCATATGAGAGTATCATGGGATTCATCATCGGCTCGTCGCTCGCTTTTGTCATAGGATACGTTCTTGCTAAATACAGAACAGCGGAGCGCCTTTTTTCGCCCTACATCGTCGCCATGCAGGCCATACCGATCGTCGCGCTCGCTCCGCTTCTCATAATATGGTTCGGGTTCGGCATACGAACGAAGATACTGATCGCGGCCCTCGTCATCTTCTTTCCCGTGCTCATAAGCTCGATCGTCGGGATACGCTATGCAGACCGTGAGATCATGGAGCTCTTGCTCTCACTCGACGCGGGTCCTTTCAAGACATTTTTCAAATTTGAGCTACCTTCAGCTCTGCCCATGCTCTTCGGGGGCCTCAAGGTGGGTATCACATTCTCGGTGATAGGAGCCGTTGTGGGTGAATTCCTGGGAGCTTCAGAGGGGCTCGGCGCACTTGTAAGCATGGCGCGCGCAAGCTTTGACACTCCGCTGGTCTTCGTAAGCATCATGACCCTCGGCGGGCTCGGTATATTCTTCTACCTCGTGATATCGTTTGTTGAATACATCCTCCTGGGGAGACACAGGAAGCTAAAGGAGAACCAAAGATGATTGGAAAAGCTCGACGTCGGATTCATTTTCGCCGCCTTTTTTTCGTTTCTGCTGCTGCAGCGCTGTTATCGTTAAATGCGTTAGAGACAGATGCATCGGACAGCGTCAAGATAGCCATGGGTTACATTCCCAATGTACAGTTCGCCCCCTACTACGTCGCGGTAGAGAAGGGCTACTTCCGGGATGAAGGCATCGACGTGACGTTCGACTACGGGATGGCAACGGATATCATGAGCCTCGTTGCAAACGGGTCGGTGGATTTCGGAGTCTCGGACGGGGACCAGGTCATAATCGCGAGAGAGAAAGGGATTCCTGTACGGGTGGTGTACACGATGTACGTGAAGTATCCTGTCGGGATCATGGCCCTCGAAGAAAGCGGTATCACGGACGTACGGTCACTTGCAGGGAAGCGGGTGGGAACGCCGGTTCCGTACGGATCGAACTACTTCGGACTGCAGGTGATACTCGGCAGCGAAGGCATGACACTGAAGGACATAGACCTCAGCTTCATAGGATATACCCAGATCGAGAGCCTCCTCGCTGGAAGGGTGGACGCCAGTGTCGTTTTCATCAACAACGAGCCTGTCGTTCTGGGAGACATGGGGAAGAGCGTCAGAGTGATAGAGGCGTACCCCATCACGCCGATGGTCTCCGCGGCAATCATCGCAGGAGAACGGCTTATAAAACAGGACCCCGACCTTGTCAGGAGGTTCGTACGGGCGGTAAGCAGGGCGAGCGTGTACGCACTCGAAAACAGGGAGAAGGTACTCCCTCTTATAAAAAAATATGTGCCGACCCTGTCCGACGATAACATCAAGATCAACAGGAATGTGCTTTTACGGTCGATGGAGCTGTGGGTCGACGATGATATAGAGAGAAACGGATCAGGATACACGTCGCCGGAGGATTGGAAGCGCTCGATCGATACAATGCTCTCGCTCGGCCTCATCAAAAAGAGGGTCGATCCAGTAGGGTGCTACACCAACGAATTCATAGTCACCGGCAAGTAACGGGCAGGACTAAATGGATCGTGAAGATTTCTGGTTTTTTGTTTGTTGAAGATAGGGCGCGATCGTGCCGTTTTATTTCGACCCGCCCTGGATTCGTTGATATGATGACCATCTCTCCCTCTCTTTCAATCCAGCACCGTTCTGGTGTGTAACCGGGGGAACTGTTCCAGGTACTGAAGGGCCTCCCTGTAATAACAGGAAGCCGGTTTGTCCTATACGCATGCCGCGGGTGAAATGGTTCTCGGCCTTCCGGTTTCAGGATCATACACACTCACATGTCAGTAATAATCCGACATATCAGCGCATTCCTCCATGAGGGGCAAACATACTTCTGGACACAGTAACACTTTTTTCGAAACAATAACCGTCGTATGGCTTATACCGACATGTACATCACTGAAGTATAATAATTATCATATTTATAGTTTTAATAAGAATAACCAGTATTGTAATTTTTTAGTTGAAAAAATAGACTCTTTCATGTAGTTTTATCGCTGTTATCTGTACGGTTATTCTCACCGGGTGTCCGTCATCGGCGCCCCAGAACCCGGCTACCGGGCCAGGGGCCGCGTCGCCTGCAAACCTTCTCATTTCCGAGGCCGCCATCCAGTCCAATTTTTCCGGTGAGTTTATAAAGATATACAACCCTGCGGATCTGCCCATCGCGCTCGATAACGTCTATATCGCCGACTACAACACATATTATCAGGTGGTAAACGGGGTCGCTGCAGGCGGGTTGGATTTCAACATGCGTTTTCCGGAAGACACTACTATTACTGCAGGAGAGGTGCTTGTCATTGCCGTGTATACCACCAGCGGTTTTTTTACTACGTACGGGTTTTATCCTGATTTCGATACTTATGCAAGCCACGAAAACTCGCCCGCCATGGGCGGAACTTATGGCATGGCGTATAATCTGAATGATGTCGATGAGATGATCATTTTCTACTACTGGGACGGGTCCAGCGACCTCGTCCAGGACATAGATTATCTCGGGATTGGTATTGAGAATTTGACATACTTGGATAAAACAGGTGTCATAATCGACGGCCCGGACGGGGACTCGGGGGCTACGAGCGCCTATCTGAAAGATACCGCTGTTGCAAGCCAGCCTCTTGTGGCAGCCCCCGGGAACGGGCAATCGTTGAAGCGGACCGATTTTAACGAAGGAACTGAAACACTTACCGGCAGAAATGGCATGTTCGGCCACGACGAGACGAGCGAAGATTACAACAACACCTTCGAGGTCGCTGACAGCCCGACCCCGGGGACCCTCTGATCGGGACACATACTTTCATTATGTCCCGGAGTATCGTGTCCCCCCAGGGTCCGCCAGGACCCTGGGGCCTAGGACATGTCGAGAAGGTCTGAAGACTCCTCCATAACCGCGCTCTTTCCGGAGACCACAAACCCGTAGTTCTTGTCCCACTCGGGGATCTCGCGCTCGAAGAAGATATCCATCGTCTTCCTCTTCTCTTCGCTGAACGCAGCGTACTTCAGAAAGAGGTGCGCGGTGTACAGCTTCGTTGCCATATCGACGAGCCGGTCCTGGTAGAACGACTGATACTCGTGGTCGTTCTTTTCCTTTATGAAATCGACCGCTTTATTGAGAAGCGTGCGCTTCTCCTTGAGCACCTTGAGGTATGGTTTCTGGAACTCCTCCCTGTGCCTGCTCTCCATGCGGTCGAGCTCCGGCTCCATCACCTTGGTCACTACGCCTCCGATTGCCGCAACGTACTGGAGCTGGGTGGTTCCCTCGTAGATGTTGGTGATGCGCGCGTCGCGGCAGTGCCGCTCCACGTTGAAGTCCTTCATGTAGCCGGTCCCGCCGTGGACCTGGAGCATCTTGTAGGCAACGTCGTTCGCACACTCGGTAGATGTGTACTTGGCCATTGGTGTCAGCGTCGCGGCGAGCGAAGTGTAGTACTTCATCCTCTCCCGAAGCTCTTTCGTCGGGTTTTCTGTTTCGCGGACGAGTTTTTCGTATCCCTTCTTCAGGTCCACGACCCTCGACGTTTCGTAGGTGAGCATCCGCGCGGCCTCGATGTTCACGCGCGAGTTTACCAGCATCGAGTAGACGAGTGGGAAGTTGATGATCGCCTGCCCGAACTGCTCGCGGGCCCTGGCGTAATAGAGCCCCTCCAGGAATGCGGCCTGGGCTATGCCGAGCCCCTGGGAGGCGATACCGACCCTCGCGCCGTTCATGAGAGACATGACATACCGTATCAGCCCCATTCGCCGCTTTCCGACGAGGTATGCTTTCGTATTATTGAACTGGAGCTCACAGGTTGGGCTTCCGTGAATTCCGAGCTTGTTCTCGATCCTTCGTACCACGAGGGAGTCGTTCTTCTCGCATACGAACATCGAGAGACCCCGCCCGTCTTTTGTCCCGGCCTCGCTTCTCGCAAGCACGAGAAGCACGTCACCGCATCCGTTTGTGATGAAACGCTTTACGCCGTTGAGGTACCATGTGTTGTCAGACGGATCGAGCGTTGCCTTGAGCTGTACCGCCTGGAGGTCGCTTCCCGCGTCAGGTTCGGTGAGCGCCATGGCGCCCGTTACCTTTCCGCTTGAAAAGAGAGGGAGGTACTTCGACTTGATCTCCTCGTCTGCAAACTCGCAGATCGTATCGCCTATGTCCTGCAGGCCGAAGAGGTTCATAAGGCTTGCGTCGGCCTGGGAGACCATCTCTATCGCTATGGTATAAACGAAAGTCGGAAAGTTCAGGCCGCCGTATTTCCTCGGGAGAGTGAACCCCATGAGGTTGGAGCGGCGCAGGGTGTCCATGTCTCTCTGTATGCCGTCTGCGTAGCGCACCTTTCCGGCATCGAAGAAGGAGCCCTGCTCGTCGACGTCAGGAGCGAGCGGGGAAATCTTCTGGGCGGCGATCTCCCCTATGAGGGTGAGAACCTCCCTGTAACCCTCCTTCGCGTCATCTGCGTCTGCAAAGGCGTAGTCGTATTCTGAAATCTCAGCATAGTCCCCTTCCTTCAGATCTATGACCTCCTTCAGGTCGATCCGATCGAAGAGGAGCTGAATGTCGCTGTTGTCTGTGAAAAAGTTTTCCATTTAATCCACCCGCCTCTTTTTAATATCCTCGATGAGCATCGGGATTACCTCATTGAGGTCTCCTATGATTCCGTAGTGTGCGATACCGAATATCGGAGCTTCCGGGTCGTTGTTGATGGCGACGATTTTCGCCGACTGGTCCATACCCGCACGGTGCTGAACGGACCCTGATATTCCACACGCGATGTAGAGCTTCGGGCGGACTGTCGTTCCGGTCTGCCCGACCTGGTGGTCCTTGCTTATGAATCCTGCATCGACTGCGGCACGAGACGCCCCGACCTCGGCACCGAGAACCGCAGCGAGATTTCTTATGGTGGCGAAGTTCTCCTTCGATCCGACCCCGTATCCCCCTGCGACAATGATGTGGGAACCTTTCAGGTTTACCTTCTTCTCCTTCTTCTCACGCTGCAGGATGTGCATGATGTTCTTCAGGTTTTCTATCTGTACTGTTTCGCGGACGATCTCACCGGTCCTTCCCCTCTGGACCGGAGGAGTTGGCATTACGCCCTCTCGGACGGTCGCCATCTGAGGTCTTTTGTGCGGCGTTACGATGGTTGCGATGATATTGCCGCCGAACGCCGGCCGTATCTGGTAGAGTATCTTCTTGAAAACAGTGCCATCAGGGTGCTTATAGTCACCGATCTGGAGATCGGTGCAGTCGGCAGTCAGACCGACCTTGAGTTTGGAAGCGATCCTCGGAGCGAGGTCGCGTCCGCGGGCGGATGCGCCGAAGAGAACGATCTGCGGTTTGTACTTTTCAATAAGATCGGTGAAAATCTTCGCGTATTTCGCCGTGTCGTAATTTTCGAGGGAATCGTTTTCGCACATGTACACCTTGTCCGCACCGTGCTCGAAGAGGGGCCCGGCGTGCTTCTCTACGCTTTTGCCTATAAGAATGCCGGCGAGTTCGGCCCCGAGCTCACAGGCGAGCTCTTTTCCCTTGGAGAGGAGTTCGATCCCTATCTCCTGCAGTGTGTTCCAGTCCTGCTCTGCAAATACCCAGACCTCTCCATTCATGCAACGCTCCTTGTCATGATTCTCTGTGATTGTTGATCTGTAGAATAGTTTACCATGTGTGATCTTCGATGAGCTCAGCTACGAACTGCGCAATGCCTTCATCGGTCGCTTCTATCTTTTTAAAGCCCTTTCCCGTAAGGGTGATGCTTTCTATCATCTTGACCATCGTCGGGGAACCGGCGAACCCGACCTCTTCCTTTCTGGCTTTGATATCCTCCAGCCCCCACATCTCTATAAAGAGGCCCTTCTTCCTGAGGTGTTCTCTCAAATCTTCGGCGGTATTAAACTGCGGGTATTTAGGCAGAAGCGCGGGAAGGTCGAATCCGCTCGCAGCCTTCCTGTACTTCAGAAGCCTTTTCGCCAAGAACGGCCTCGGCTCGTTTGCCGAGTCAGTGACTGTTAGCAGAACCGGCAGGGAGGTCTCCACGACCTCGGAACCGTTGTCCATGAGCTTGTGCACCTTTATGCGGTTCTCTGAAAGCTCCTCTATACGCTCCACGTAGGTGAGCTGAGGTATGTCGAGCTTTTCAGCCGTCTGCGGCCCTACCTGTGCGGTGTCACCGTCGATCGCCTGGCGTCCGCAGAGCACGATGTCGAAATCCGGGATCTTTGTGACTATCGCCTGTTTCAGGGCAAAAGAGGTTGCGAGGGTATCGGATCCGGCGAACTTCCTGTCGCTCAGCAGATACACGTTGTCTGCGCCCCTGTAGAGGGCCTCTTTCAGCAATTCTACCGCAGATGGGGGGCCCATGGTGATGACGTTAACCGTACCACCGTACCGCTCCTTTACAGAGAGGGCCATCTCCAGGGCGTTGAGGTCCTCCGGGTTGAATATCGCAGGAAGGGCGGACCTGTTAACAGTGCCGTCCTCCTTCATCGCCTCTCCTGTGAGGTTCTGCGTGTCGGGAACCTGCTTTGCGAGAACCACCATCACGAGCTCTTTCATATTCCGCCCCTTATGCCTCTTTTTTTAGTTAAAACCGAAATTTATATAATTAAAAAAGTTGAGTCAAATAATTTGCCCCTGAAAGTTCTAAAAAAACCTTGATAGTTCACGGCGAAGGTCCCTGTATGTAGAGTACAGCTCGGTATATGCTTCGTGTCTTTCTGCATCGGGTTCGAAGACCTCGTCCGTCTTTACGATCTTTTTGACTGCTTGCCTGAGATCTGAGCAGTGTCCCTCCTGCTGTGCGAGTATGCATGCGATTCCGATGAGCTCCGCATCATGGGTCTGAGTGACACAGAACGGCTTGCCCGTGACATCCGACTTGAGCTGGATGAACCAGCGGTTTTTTGCGCCGCCTCCTGTGGTGACTATGGGAGAAGTGAACCTGCAGCCGTTTTCCTCTATGATCTCTGCGACATCGCGGATGCTGAGGGCGACACCGGTAAACACGCTTTTGAGAAGGTCGTCAGCAGTATGGGATTCTTCCAGCCCGAAGAAGACGCCCCTTGCGTACGGGTTCCACAGCGGTGTCCGCTCTCCCCGGAGGTAGGGAAGAAAGATGATACTGCCGGGCGTGTTTTTTTTACCGCCCCGTGACGAGAAGTCCCGTGACTGAAAGCCCCGGAACTTCTCGTAATCGACCCTAAGCAGTTTCGCCATCCATTCTACAGATATCCCGGAAGAGCTCGTAATACCTGCGACGTTCCATCTGTCCGGGATGAAATGTGTATAACAGAGGAGCCTACGGTCACTTACTCTTTTGTCCCAGCAGAGGTTCAATCCGCCCGACGTCCCGGCTCTTTCACAAGACCTCCCCCGCTCTATTGCGCCTGTTCCGATGAGAGCGGCAGCAAAGTCCACCCCTATGGCATAGAGGGGTGTGGATACCGGGATTCCGTACTCGAGCGCCGCAGAACGGCTCACCTTTCCGATGCAGGAGCCGAGGTATAGAATCTCGGGAAACTTTTCTATGTCGAGTCCGGCGTGGAGGACCTTTTCTTTTTCCCACGGTTTGATACCGCTCGAAGAAGATGATGCCGTAAATTCTCCTGTAAGGAGAAACGCAAGGTAGTCGAACGACTGGAGAAATTTGAAGGTCTTCTCATAGACCCTGGGCAGCTCATCCTTGAAGAAGCATGCAATGGGTATGTACATCGTCGAGGTGACATGGTCCTCTTTTCTCTCAGCAAGTTTCTTAATATATCGCTTCACCCTGTCATCAAGATAACCGATCCCGCTTGAGAGCATGATTCCGTCCTCTCCGACCGGAATCAGGGTGGGACCGTGTCCGGTCACCCCGACTGCGGATACTTTCTTTGCGTCAAGACGGGAAAGCATTTCGCCCAGAGTTTTTTTAAGGGCCTCTTTGAAATCAGACTTTGAATATTCGTGGGTGCCGTTCTTGTTTGACCTATAGCGGTAATCGCTCTTTGCAATGATATCTCCGCCGGGGGTTATGCACGCGGTCTTGAACCGCGTCGTTCCGGCATCGATGCATATAAAGTAGCGTTCTCCTGTCATCTTCTGTTCCTGTGCGTTATCACCACGCCGCCTTTTCTACAGGTTGAAAGAACGAAACTTGTTCCGGTTAGTTAACAGTATAATGAAGCTCACGAATGAAAAAAACGGGAAGACCAGAAGCGACAGCCTGAACGAGTAATAGCGTGAGATCATGGCGAGAATTATAGGAATGAATATTCCTCCAAATGGAATTCCCATTTTTATTATTCCGAGCACGGTTCCTGCCATCTGCTTATACATAATCCCTGCGAGGCTCAGAATAAGAGGGAAAACGGCTGATAGCGTAAGGCCGTTCAAGAAGATAAGGGTAAATGTCAGACCGAGCTTGCTGTTTGTATCGATAAAAAAGAGCGTGGAGAACAGAACGGTGCACAGGGCGAGGAGTACGAGTATAGAGCCTGAGAGATGGTGGCGCTTTGTGAACAGGCCGACAAGCAGTCTTCCGATTGCGACTCCGGAGAGAAATATGATGAGACCGAGCTTTGATGTTACCTGAGAGAACCCTCTGAGCTCCATGAGGAAGGTGGTCATGATTCCCTGTGTTCCGAGCTCGCAGCCCACTATGCATGCAGTTGCAATAAAGAGAATGAAAACAGATCGTTCGCCCTTGAGGCTCCTTATACGGTCCAGCATCTTTTCACTCGCACCCCTTCTGTTTTCCAGCCGTGACAAGGCAAAGAGTATGGCGATGCACGCGACGGCTATGCTCGATTGCGCCATGGATTTCTGCCAGTTCATCTGGAGGAAAAGGAGATAGAGGGCGATCATCAGGGAGCCGAAAGTGACGAAGAAGTGATTGACGTTAATAAAGAGACTCTCTTTCTCTTCGTGTATATCGAGAAGCATCGCATCGGTAACTCCCTCGAAGCCGCCCATGCCGATGCCTATGAAAAACATGATAATAAGGTTCGTGACAAAAGAGGGCCAGCGATAGAAAAGAGCGAATGCGATCGAGAGCACGATAGCACCTACGAGCAGTATCTTCGGCTTCTGATAGCTGTCCGAGAGCGCCCCTGAAGTTGATACTGAGAGCCCGAAGCCGACATTTTGTACTGCAAGAAGGAGCCCTATCTGAGATGGCGTCAGGCCGATATTACGTGCCGCGGCGCCTATCACCGTTGAACCGACACCTATGAAGAACATGGAAAGAAATGATGAAACAGTAAGAGCCTTTGTGCTGCGTATCATCTGCTGGTCCTCCGAAAAAGAGCGACTATAAAGGTCTCGCGGCTTTCCTTCCTGGAGGATTTAGGCTTTGCCAGTCGTACGGAATCGAATTCCTGTTTCTGTTCCCGTACGAACTCCCCGACGTCCTCCCCCGTCAGCACCTTGGCGACGACTGAACCCCCGTGCCTCAGAACGGTATCAGAAATGCCGAAAACCTTCCGGACGATCTCTATCGACTTCTGTGCATCCATGAACTTGTTGCCGGAAGTGTTCGGGCAGGCATCGCTTACCACGAGGTCTACGGTTCCTACGGTTGACTTAAGATCGTCCCCATCGATCGAGTTGATATCTTTTTTAATGTATGTGAAACGGTCGTTGCTTATTTTCGGTGTATCCACTATGTCTATGCCGAAAACAGTTCCCGGTCCGACCCGCTCCAGAAGATACTGGCTCCAGGAACCCGGCGCGCACCCTATGTCGAGCACCTTCATTCCCTTTTTTACGAGGCTGTAGCGGCTGTCGATCTCCTTGAGCTTGTACACGGACCGCGCGAGGTACCGCTCCTGCTTTGCCTTTTTGAAGTAGTGGTCTTTTACGGCTTTCATTTTGTATTGATTAATTATTTAATTTCCAATAATATAATAAGAGAGACGAGGTTTTTCGAGTAACTTATGATGGTATTTCGATACTTTTTGTTAGCCTGGAGTGCATGATATGAAGCAGGAGAGTGATCGAAAAAGAGGCCTGGAGGCGTTCACACTTATCGAGCTCATGGTGGTAATCGTCATTCTCGGTATCCTCGCGGCGTTCGTTGTGCCGAAGCTTACAAAGCGGCCGGAGGATGCGCGGGTCACGAAGGCACGGATAGAGATCTCGAATATCGAACAGGCTCTCGAGCTCTACTATCTCGATAACGGAATATACCCTTCTACGGAACAAGGTCTGGGTGCCCTCGTAGAGAAACCGCAAACCGGAGAAATCCCTGAGAACTGGAAAGAGGGTGGGTACCTTGTAAAGGGAAGGCTCTCGGCAGACCCGTGGGGTACTCCGTACGCCTATGTCTCGCCCGGAATCCATAATGCCGACTACGACATCGTCTCACTCGGAAAGGACAGGCAGGAGGGGGGCGAGGAATACGACGCTGATATTACGAACTGGGAATAATGAAGGAGTGCCCGGGGTTTACCGTGAAGTTCGGGGTATAGGAGCAAAATGAGACCTGAACGGGTTAGAGCTTTTACTCTCCTCGAGCTCCTCGTTGTCCTCGTCATCCTTTCACTGATATTTTTCATAGTGACTCCCAACTTCTTTTCCTCCATCAATCCGCAGAAGACAAAACAGTTTATGATGAACCTTCAGGGCACGCTCGAATACCTCTCAGAGAAGGCGATCCTTCAGAGCAAGGTGTATCTCTTTACCTTCGACCTCGATGAGAGGGAGTATCGCTTTATGGTCTCTGAGGAACAGAACCCCACAGGCGAGACAAAAGACAGATATCTCGCCCCGAGAAGCTTCCCTTCCCATCTCGAGGTGGAAAGCATAAAGACGGTTCCCGGGGGACTTGTTACGGAAGGAGAGCTCACGGTCCCCTTTACGCCGAACGGCATGCTGTTCTCCTTTGAGATTACGCTGGAGGATTGGGTTCTTACGGGTGACAGTGTGAGCGGCCGCATCAGGGCCGTGAAGCGTACCGGGGAACAGGGTTTCTGAGTCTAGCCGGGACACAATAATTGGGGACATGATGAATAGGGACATGATAAACGATAAGGGTTATATGACCGCAAATCTTTGCTTCCACGGTATTAACAACAACTAACCGCTTATAGTTAACAGATCCAAATATATGGGGACATGAAAAAAGTATGATGTCCCGAAGTATCGTGTCCCAATTTTTCCTGAACCGCGATCAAACGAGCCGTATCTCCCCTGTCACCGCCATCCGGTCTCCTATCATGATGAGCACGCCCGAGACCTCTGGAAACGACTGCACGTACTCGATCGTGCGTTCGAGGTCATCCGGGCTTTTTACCCTGTTGCCTATAGCGGTCGCGAATACGTCGGCGGTGATGGCGGAAGAAGCGATCACTGCCACAGCGTCTGTATTGCCGAAGCTTTTGGAATGTCCGATTGTGCGTGAAGACGCGCATACCCCGAAAGGAGCTTCCTGACCTTTTAGAAGAAGTCTCACCTTGTCCCTGAACGGAGAGTCCTCCCCCGCATAAACGAGAACAGTTCTGTCCTTCAGACTTCGTATGAATATGTCGCCGCCGTTCTCTATGATTATCTCCTCCGTCAGTTTGAGAAGCTCGCGGCCTACGAATTCGGCCAGAGCCCCCGCTATACCGGCCATGGGCCCGACCCCTGCGCGCCTGGACTTATCCAGCATCTCGTCTATCATTCCGTGTGGGGTTTTTAGCTCGATAGGGGAGAGTGAGGTCAGGAATTCCGGGTTTTCTGCTATTGTCTCTTCTACCTGGGACCTGTACTTCTTTACGAGGGACATCGTCTCGTCAGCGAAGTCCCTTTTGGCATATACCATGAGGTCTGTTTCACGGTACTGTACCGAAAATGAGACAAGGTCTTCAGGGTTCTGCCATCTTCTGTAGAACCTTTCTCTGTAGTTATTCACCGAACGTACCATCCTTTTACTCCTATAGCATACTACTTCCCGCACCGGGCTTGTCAACCCGAATTTACTGTTTATCTTTCTTCAGTCCGTGTGTATATTGAGAAAAAGAGAGAAGGACCGTCCGATGGTAATCAACGAGAATGTCGACCGGAAGATAATACCGGTCGCAAGCGGCAAAGGAGGAGTAGGAAAAACCGTGCTGGCCGTGAATCTCGCTCTGGCCCTTGCAGGGGGTGGAAAGAAAACGGTGCTCGTTGACCTTGATCTCGGCAGTTCCAACCTCCATACCTGTCTCGGAATCAAGAACGTAAACCCGGGTGTGGGAAATCTCCTTTCAGACTCGGAGCTCGATTTCAAAGATATCCTTACAGAGACGCCGTACAGGGGTTTGCGGTTTGTTCCCGGTGACGTACTCATCACCGGACTCGCGGGTATCAGTCATTCCCAGAGAAAGAGGGTCGCGAGACAGATACTGAAGATCGACGCCGATTACGTCATCATCGATCTCGGTTCGGGCACGAGCACCGCTGTGCTGGATTTCTTTCTCGTATCGAACTCGGGAATAATCATGACGACTCCCCAGCCGACTGCAGTCACGAACGCGTTCGCGTTTCTCAAGAACCTTATGTTCCGGTTTCTGCAGAGGGCGCTTTCATCCTCAAAGGAGGTGTCACGCTACATAAAGTCCGTGAACAAGGAGCGCCTTCCTCTTTCAACCCCGACGGTTTTACAGATACTCTCGAAAATGAAGGAGATTGACCCTGAGGCGGCCGGCAAGGCCGCTTTGTACATATCTATGATGCATCCGAAGCTCGTGGTAAACTTCGCCAGAACTCCTAATGACCTTCTGGCCGGATCGAAGCTGAGAGATCTGACCAAGAGAAACCTCGATGTTGACCTTGAGTGTATGGGGCTCATCTATGCCGACAAGGCCGTGGATTCGTCTGTCCTGGAACGCGTGCCGCTGCTTCGATTCGATCCGGAAGCAGTTTCTTCTATCCAGATAAAAAGAATCGCGCAGAAGATCGTAGAGGCGCCGAATTTCCCGCTCATGACAAAGGGAGCCGGAGGCTCTTCAGGGTCAGGCGGTCCAGTCGGTTCGAAGGAATATGCAGACAGCTTCGAGCTCGCACACGCTGAGGCGGAAGAAGATTTCAGGGTGAGCTCTGACGGGCCTCCCGGAGTGGAAGCGTCGGATGTCGAAAACCTCATAAATGTCATTGCCGAACAGAAAAGGCGGATCGATGAGCTGAAGGGCACGGTCCGCATGCTCACGCTGAGGGATATGTAGGGTACGGCTGCGGTTTAGTGTCGGAGGACGGGTGGATGAACATGGATGTCGGAGAAGCGCTGAAAACACTGGGACTTGCCGGTGATTCGACCCTAAACGACCTGAACTACAGTTTCAGAAAGCTCGCAAAGCAGTATCATCCCGACTCCAACCCGCGAAGGGAAGAGTGGGCCCATCAGAAGATGATCCGGCTCAATCTCGCCTATGAAGTCGCCCTCGAGTATATCGCCTCCTGTAAGGAGAAATCCTCCTCCGCCCCAGAGGGAGGAATGTCAGCTCATGAGAGTCTCAGGCGCAGCTTTCTTGTGGAGTTCAATCGGGCAATGAACCAGGTCCTGGACGGTGTCTATATGTTCTACCAGTATGGTCTGGAGAACCCGCACATGAGGAGAAGCGGGGTGCGAAGGCTCCGCTACAGGGACTCGATCAAGGCGCTGAAAAACGGAATCGTGCGTCTGGAGGGCCTGGAGAACAGCTCCCTCGTTCCGGGCGATCTTGTGGTGTTTATCAACTTTTCAAGGGCCTTTCTGCAGAACATGCTTCTCGACAGGTATTTCACTCCGTCGTCGGATGGAGTCGAAAACATCGCGTACAGGCACTACAGGGAGGGTTCCGAACTACTCGACTCAGCCATTAAGCAGGTGTTCTTCGGAGATCTTCTCTCATATCCGGCAAGAGGGTCGATAGGCCAGTCAATCGAGATTTCGAACCGTGAGTTTATGAACGTCCTCACCAGGTACTACTCCACAGGCTGGGTGGCTGAGACCGTGATGAAGGTCTACCTTCTCGATCTGCTCGGCAAGGTGATAGATGTGTTCAGGCGGATGAGGTACTAGGCGGAGGCGATCCAGTCGGCCTGGAGCGCCCCCTTGAGATGTACCTATCGGGGCCGTCCCTGGCCTACATGAAGCATGAAGCGGAAAAAATACCTTTAAGACTGAAACAAAACGAAATCGTACACCATGGTTCTGTCGATCCACATCCTATTCTGAAAGAAATAGCGGGTTGTTCATTGGCAGAACCTCTGAGCATTCTCGTATTATCCGGTTTTTTAGAAAACTTAATACTGAAGATGTATGGTAGATTGTGAGGTATGACCTAAACAGTAGCAGGGCGCTTTCGAGGGTCCCTGTATGGATGTTTCTGCAATTATCCTTACTGTACAACACACCCCCTGCGAATGAATTTATATTGTAGGGGTGCATAACTATCAAAACAGACCTTGATAAAATAAAATTAAAGGAATTCTAAGAATTTAAGGAATTTGCTCTTGATATATTCTAAGGGAGCTTATATGATCTTTCAGTAATGTCGGGGCTGTGATCATTTAATGTACTTCAAGGAGATTTGAATGAAAAAGATATTGTTGATTGACGATGATCCGGATTTGAGAGAGGTAATGAACACTGTACTGTTTCCCCAGTATGATCTGGAACTGGCCGATAGCAAGGAAGCTGGATATAAAATGCTTGAAAACAGTATCCCGGACCTTATTGTCCTGGAACGTTGACCTGCCCCCATACTGCTATGTAGTATTTTGTCAAACCCTCTTCATAATAAAGTTCAAAAAATCCAGGATTATCTAAAAACGTCAATCACGTACAACCTGCTATTCGACCTTACCAGTTTATTATGGTAGACCAGTATACCGAAACGTTGAGATGGACCAAACTTTGTCACGGTGTTTTAACACCAAGTATGGAACGATCTCATCCCATCGTGATTTACGTATGATTTTCGCTTTTCATTCTATCCTCAGCTTTTCAAAATTACCCCTCTATATTCGGATTCATGAGATATATTCATTCATTTTTATGCCGTCTGAAAACCTCTTCGGCCCATGTCGCTATATTTTTCTTCTTCTGTCCCTGTTGTTTTAACGAGACCGCGTAACTTTTCATCTCCAGGTCCGGAAGTGTTCCGCCTCCGCAATGTCCTGTGCTCTCTACTATTACCGCCTCGACCTCACGCGATTCGAGTTCTTTCTGCAGAGTACGTCCAAGACTTTCGAGCTCGTTTGCAGGGCGCTCGAGCATTTTGAATAAAGGCATTGTATCTGCCAGCCGCTCGTCATCGATGTAGTACCTCAGCGCTGCGTTGAGAAATGCAAGCGTGAGCTTGCCAACGCGGAGTGCCCTCATCATCGGAGCGCACGAAAGCCGTTCTATGAGAGCCCTCTTGCCTGCGATAATTCCCGCCTGCGGCCCCCCGAGAAGTTTATCGCAGCTGAACGTTACAATATCCGCTCCATCCCGAATCGCCTGCCTCACTTCCGGTTCATTCTGAAGCGGCAGGCCTTTCGGTTTGCGAAGGAGGCCCGATCCGATATCATAGATCAGGGGCAGGGAATGTTTTTTTGCGACTGCAGAAAGCTGTTTTACACTCGCTTCTTCAGTAAAACCCTTTAACGTAAAGTTGGACCTATGGGCCTTAAAGATTCCGCCTGTGTTCAGCCCGATGACCCTCTCATAGTCCTCAACCCTCGTCCTGTTCGTTGTTCCGACCTCGATCATTCTGGCCCCTGAAGCCGCCATTATTTCGGGTATGCGAAAGGACCCTCCGATTTCAATGAGTTCCCCCCGGGAAATAATAACATCCTTTTCATTTGCGAGCGTGTTGAGGGTAAGAATGATGGCCGCAGCGTTGTTATTCACCACTACTGCATCTTCTGCAGTGGTGAGGAACCCGAGAATCTCTCTCACATGGTCCGCCCTGCTTCCCCGGCATGCATCATTGAGGTTATATTCCAGGTTGGAGTACCCTGTGATAAGGTCCTGTACGTCGGATAACATCTTTTTCCCGAAAGGTACGCGGCCGAGGTTCGTGTGAATGACGATTCCGGTGGCGTTTATGACCGGTTTTAACAGGTGTCCGGTTGTGCGCCGAACCCCCTCTACAATGTCTGAAACGATCTCTTTTTGGGAGGGTTTCTCGCCTCCGTTCAAAAGATCCTGCCGTATATTTTCGAGGGATTTACGGATCGTGCAGACGACGACATCGTGTCCGTATTTTTTTTCCAATTCGGAGATGCCGGGATATTTTAGAATTGAATCAACCGCCGGCAGTTTAGCAAGCTTGTCTACAGGAAGGCCGTTTTTCATATCGTTTTTAAGAGATAGTTCCGGTCATTTTTTTAAAAATATATTGCAGAGAGGGCAGGAATCGAACCTGCCACAGACGGTATTATCCGCCCGCTACTGGTTTTGAAGACCAGTCGAAACACCAGTTTCATCCTCTCTCAGATTCGTTTTATTTTCCGGTAAAGTTAATCATCATTATTATTAAAATCAAGGTAAGATACTGATACTACCCGGGATTTGGAGTAAACACAACAAAAAAACAATCCCCGGGACAGCTGCTTGGTTCACAGTGAATTACACCGAAGAAAAGAAGTTTGAATATGAATACAACTGGGGTAAAGTTCGGTGGTCAAGAACGGGTCCATTGTCATCTTCTGTTCATATAAAAGCATATAATAAAACTCAGAAGAGTTTTTTTAGTGTATTGCGGACAGTGAATATGAACGGGGAGACACTATTCCATGACCGGAGAACTCCATGTCCGGATGCTGGCGCAAAAGTTAAAATTATGCCTGGAGAAAGCACAGACGGATATAAATAAAAGGCATCAGGCTGGCAGATAACATGTTTCGGTATATGTGATGTTTTAAATATCCTTCCAGTACCGCCGGGTTGGTTTGTACTTATCCGTTCCGGCATTAGTATTTTCACCTAGTTTTTCGGTGCAGGCAAACAAAAAGGGGTAATGCGGTTTTCTCATCGAGCTCAATGGTAAATTAGCAGTATGTTATTAAGCTCTTCATGCAGGAGTTTCTTTAGTCCGGGACGATAATACGAACGGCGTCCGCCCGGCTGCAGTTACGGGAAACGGAAGACCTCCATTTCAGTGATAACAGGAGAAACGGCATATCGATGTGCTGCCATGCGTCTTCTGTAAAAGCCTCTTTTACACGTCAATATCCGCCTGTGAGCCGGGACCGAATTCATCGCAGTTGTATGTTTACGGGAAAATACGCTATATTGTAGTGCAGCATGAGTTGAGATACCAGAGGTTTCAGAGTTATTCTGTATGGACTATGAAAACCCGCGGCAACTAAATACACGAGGAGATGGAATATGATTGAGGAGTGTCTGCAACTTGGCGCAACACACGCGGTCGCTGTTTCGACAAAAAGCATCAGGATAGCGCCCGAATTTAGGGCCCCCTGTGAAATGAACCAGTGCGGTCATTATGACAAAAACTGGACATGCCCTCCGGGAATAGGGAGCCTGGAAGAGTGTGAAAAAAAGGTCCGCCGTTTCTCGAACGGGGTGCTCTTTCAGAAAGTATATGGGCTTGAAGGTTCCTTTGACATAGAGGGTATGGAAAAAGCACATGATGATTTTTTCAGGCTGATTAGGTCTATACAGGATTCGATTCCCGAAGAGATAAAATTTTCGGATCATACCATTCTCGGTGCAGGCGCATGCGCGGTTTGTGCAAAGTGCTCATACCTTGAGGGGGAAGAGTGCAGATTTCAGGATAAAGCGGTCTCATCCGTGGAGGCGCACGGGATCGATGTAAAGAAGCTGCTCGAAGTCAACGGACTGTCCTATGTAAACGGTGTAAACACGGTCTCCTACGTAGGGCTGCTGCTTTTCAATGAATAGATGAGGGCCCAGAAAGCCTTCCAGATTTGCGCGCATAATAAGACGGGATATTAGGGACTATCTTCTTCATACAAGGATTAAAATCATAACTTTCTCCCAGGGCTGGCACAACACGCCTCTCCGAAGAACAAACACAACACGTACTATGGATTGTATTGAAGCCTTTGTGAGTGGGGAAGCCTTTACTTAAAACGGGTCTTGGGTTTACCGGCAAGGGCCTTTTTTTCTGAACCGGAGAATTTATAAAACGCAAGCAGAGGGAGTACGGGGTCAGTCCACTGTCATACACGAGATACGGTCGGAGAATAGTCCCATTACGTTAAGCGTGTGTCGCTGTATGACTCTTCCCGATAATGCTTCCCTGTGAGGTTTACTTCTACTCCTCTTCGTTCTCACCCACATTCATCTGCGCTATGGCGAGCTTTGCGATCGGGATCCCGTAGGGAGAGCAGCTTACGTAGTTCAAGCCTGCCTCGCGGACGAATGGGATGTTAGCGGGCTCGGCGCCGTGTTCACCGCAGAGGCCCATAATGATATCAGGTCTCGTGAGTCTTCCGCGCTCTGCTGCGAGCTTGATGAGCTCCTTTACCTGCTCGCCGAGCACCTTGAAGGGGTTGTGCTCGAGCAGGTCGAACTCGTTGTAGTCGGTGAAGAAGTTGTTGAAGTCGTCGCGCGACAGCCCGTTTGTCGTCTGAGTGAGATCGTTCGTTCCGAAGCTGAAGAACTCCGCGTATCGGGCGATCCGGTCGGCCTGCAGCGCCGCAGCGGGGAGCTCGATCATCGTTCCCACCTTGAACTCTATGGGCTCAGTCCCGAAGCCTTTTCTGACCTCGGCTTCTATGTCCCTGATCCCCTTGATCGCCTTACCTTCGATGCGCTTGCCGTTCCGGATCGTCTTGATCTCGTTTGCGCTCATGACGAGCGGGATCATGATTTCGGGTTTGGCGTCGACACCCTCCATCTTGAGGCTGTAGGCGGCTTCAAAGATCGCGCGGACCTGCATATTATAGATTTCAGGGTAGGAGATGGCGATACGGATGCCACGGTGGCCGAGCATCGGGTTGAACTCCTTGAGCATATCCGATCTGAGCCGTATCTCCTCGGTCGTGAGCTTCGGATACCTCGCCCTCATGAACTTGATGAATTCGTCCATCGTTTCCTTCGAATGGGGGAGAAACTCGTGAAGCGGGGCGTCGAGCAGCCGGATGGTGACGGGAAGGCCCTCCATGATCTTGAAGAGCTTGTAGAAGTCCGCGACCTGCATCTCCCTGAGTTTTTCCAGTGCCTTTTCCCTCTCCTTCACGTCGCCCGCAATGATCATCGCCCTGAACATGTTGATCCGCTTCTCGTGGAAGAACATGTGCTCGGTCCTGCAGAGGCCGATGCCC
>DATKZJ010000034.1:0-8830 GCA_035527995.1 Spirochaetota bacterium
CGGCCTTCCGTATATCGGGTTCTTCCAGAGCGTCCAGCCCGTCTTGCCTTCGAGAAGGTAGAGATAACCCATCTCTGTCGTAAACAGTACGTCGAGGACCGAATCTCCGTTTGCTTCGACGGCAGCAGGCGAATGAACGATTTCACTCTCGGAGTCGAAAAACCTCCAGATCTCGAATCCGCTCGTTCCATCCAGCGCGACAATATCCATGTTCAGTGTCGCGAATACGATATCATTTGTCCCGTCGCCGTTAATATCAAACAGTGCCGGCATGGAAGTTACGCTGTCCTCTCCGTCGTAATACCACAGACGCTCGAGTTCTGTAGTCAGGACGGCGATGTCTCCATCCTCGAAGACCACGATTACTTCCTTTTTCCGATCCCGATCCATATCCTCCACCATCGGGTCGTAAAATGGCTTCCCCAGGTCCTCGGAGAATACATCCTCTCCTGTTGTGCTGTTTACCGCAAGGAGCACTCCGTCTTTCGTCCCGACCAGGTAGGTAAGGGAACCCCGCCTGTCCATCCTCAGGACGGCCCCTGATCTTAAGATAGGCTCGACCTTTTCGGCACCCTCGGGGTATCTCCAGGTTATATCGACATTCATGGTCTCTGCTTCGGAGAGCGGAGATTCCATGAGGCTGCCGGGTTCTTGTTCTCCCTCGATCTCCTCTTGTTCGTATATCGGCTTCTCCTCGAACATCTCCTCCCTCAAAGCAGGAATATCCATGGCGGTAAGGATTTCGAGCGGGTTCACTACGCGGTTGAAGTCCGCGGTCCTCACTGCTTCCTCTTTCTTCGTCTCTTCAACGGCCGGGGCTCTGACAGGGGCTTCTGTTTCTTCGAAAACGGTCACGATCTCTTCCCCTTCTGCCTCCTCCTCATAATCACCGATGAGGCCCTGCTCCTGGTCCTTTCTGTTCAGAAGCTTGTTCAGCGACGAGAGTACCGTTCTGAAGATCCCGCCCTTACTCTCCTCTAGAGCGGCTTCAACGCCGGCCGCTGTATCTTCTGTGACAGCGCCGCCAACAACCTCCTCAGGTACAGTCTCCGCTTCCTCCTGCTCGACGACTACCGGTATCTTTCTAAAGAAAAGGCGTCCTATGCCTCGGGGCACTGCTACAGCCATTCTTTTTTCTATCTCTTTTTGAGGCGGTTCCGGGAGAACGAGCTCCTCCCGGCTGATAGGCCGAACAGGGGCGGTTTCCTTATCCCTCGCCAGCAGAGGCCTTTTTTCTCCTCTCTCGGGCTTAATAGTTTCGGCCTTGACCCCGGCCTCTTCAGTAACCGGGACCTCCCCGAAGCCACCGGTAACGACTGACGATATCTGTCTGCTCATCAGGAAAAAGATGAGCACAATAGAGGCAATTATCACGAGGGCTCCCGCCCCCATATACATAAACATCTTGGCCCTGGCGCCGACCCTGCTCTTCTTTATCGGATAGCAGAGGGCGGTTACCGGACCGAACGCAATGCGGTCACCGTAGTTGATGTTGCTTCTCTCTATCGTCTTTCCGTTTATGGTTGTACTGCTGTCCTCCGAGGCGTCCACGAGCGTATAGGAACCGTCCGTCTCCTCGATCTCGGCCTGGTGTGGGGAGACCCCTTCCTGGTCGAGAACGAGATCGTTGTCCTCGGCGGTTCCGATTCTGTATCGTGGCTGTTCGAACTCTACTTCCTGAACAACATTGTTCGGATAACGTAATATCAGTCTTATCATATAGAACCCTGTTTCAACCCGCTAAAAAGATAGATGACATCTGGAGCAGGATACTGCCATGAGAGCGCACGTTTCGAACACTATGTGTTCTTAGAGCACCTTGTATTTGAGTACATTATCGACCTATTTTGTTCATAAGTAAAGAATAGGTGCTCACTCCTTCACTGCCCGTGCTATTGTAAGCAGATCAATGGACTGTGCGCCGGCCCTCTTTAGAGCCTCAGCGCATGCTGAAGAGGTTGCCCCTGTCGTGAAAACATCGTCGAAAACGAGTACTGCCTGCCCCCGGACAGCATCCCTGTACCTTTCTCTTACACTGAATCTGTCCTTCAGGTTCGCCTGTCTCTCCGAAACCATACTGAATCTGCTTTGGGGCTTCGAGGACCCCCTCCTCTTGAGGCAATGATCCAGCAGTAAGATACCGCTTGGGCCCGCGATCCGCCCGGCCACAAGCGAAGCCTGATTAAAACCCCTTTCGGAGAGTCTCTGTAGGGTAAGCGGTACTGGAACAATAACCGTATGCTGCTCCACGAACCCTCTTTTGTGCTGAATGATGAGAGATGCGAATTTTCGGGCGAGCCCCCTCCTCTTTTCAAATTTGTATTGATGTATAAGCTCCCGGAGTATCCCCCTGTACACACCGAGAGACTCAGCTTTAGCAAATGAAAACCGGAGGTCTTTGCACTGAATACACATTCCCTCGGGTTTGTCGCCGCCCCGCCCCGGTGCTCTGCCCCGCCCCGGTGCTCTGCCCCGCCCCGGTGCGCCGCACCGGGGGCAGAATGGAGGATACACGATCTCAATGTCCCTCTCACACCGTTCGCATATACAGCACCCGCTATCGATAAAAGTATCACATATTATACATCGGTTGGGGAAGAATGCTCCGAGAACCGGCTCGAGGAACCGCGCAACCGGTCCGCCCCAGTGCACCCTGTTCATCTTCTGAGAGTCTGCCTCCTCTTCATCGGTACTACTCTCAAGGCAGTACATACTCTTCTACAATAATGTACCATATATCCGGTTGTGAAAGTAGTTTATTTGGGACAGAAACACCAGTACTGCAGATAAGAATCTTTCTCTGGGAGCTCTAATCCCCGTTTCTCATGTACAATCATAAATAGGAAGGCCAATACCCATTCCTTTATGAAGGAATGGGTATTTAGGCGCTTTTCTCACCGTAAATATTATTTTTTACATCGAAACCCCTTGCAATGAGAAAACCGCACTAAGGTCCTCTTACGTTGGAGCAGAGAAGATACTTTGGGTCGTAAAACTTCCCCGTTCGAGTCACGCCGCGTTTCGTAAAGCGGGTAAGAGCGGTGCCGGCATGGAGGCGTAGAGGGGAAAAACAGGCTGCCTATTGTTACCTCGATGAGGTAATAAAAAAACCGATCTCTGCCTTGCATTTTGAAAGGCCGTCAGAAGGCTCTCAGTACCTCTGCCGTGACCTCACTCCCGTCACACAGGACTCTTGCGTATCCTCCGAAGAAGAGAGGGCCGGGATTGATAACAGGGGCATCTCCTATGCGGCCCACACCAGTCGCCTCATGGATGTGTCCCGAGAGGCACAGTACGGGTTTTACATCCTCTACAAACCTGCGAAGCGACCTGCTCCCTACATGGATACCGCCCTTTGCGATATCACAGCACGTATTATATGGAGGCTGATGGGTTGCAAATATGATCGGCTTTCCTGAAGGGATCTCATCCCGCAATCCATCGAGTATCCTGGAAAACTCATCCTCCGAACGCTCGTTCGGTGTCCTCCCGGGGCATTGAAGCGATCCGCCGACGCCGGCCAGAACCACCTCATCGAGCTCGATGTATCTTGAGTCGAGGTTTTGCCCCTTCTCGGTGAGAAATTCGCCGACCTCCGGGTAGTCACAGTTCCCGGGAACGGCAAACAGACTGCCGCAGTAACCAGTTACGGCCTCCACCATGTCATTCGCCTCGCTCCGTCTTCCGAAGTGGGTGATATCACCTGTCAGAATAACGACGTCCGCTTCTTTGAGCTTCTCGGAGAACCTCTCTATCGCGCCGATGTGTCCGTGTAAATCGGTAAGTGCAACTATGATCACTTTTCTACTCCTTTCCTGCCCTTCTGTGTGCGCACCGTACCGGCTCGGTAAGGCGGTCGCTGCCCGTACATTGGAGAACGACCTCTATAGCGCTTTCCAGAGTTATCCTGTGCCCTATCGAAACGAACACCGGTTTTTTCTTCTCCTGCGTTCTCAAAACAGCCCCGATCACCCGGTCCTTATGATATAGGTACTCGAACGACCCTCTTCGTTCTCCCGGCTCCTCAAAGTTTCCCAGAAGCCTGGTTTTTGCGCAGCCTATTACAGGCCTGTCCAGCAGCAGTCCGAGGTGACATGCGAGCCCGAACTCCCTTGGGTGGGCTATGCCGTGTCCGTCACAGATGAAGAGGTCCGGGCTGCTCTTGAGGCCCTCCAGCGCGGGTATAAGAGCGGGTATCTCTCGGAACGCGAGGAGTCCGGGAACATACCCGAATCGAACGCATGACCTCTTATAAACCGTCTCACGGTGTTCGAGCCCCGGATAGCTAAGAACAATGCACGCGGCAGCCGCTCGCACTATATCGGCACGCGCCGTATCAATACCCCTGTAGCTTACATCGACCCCGCATACTGTTCTTATCGAGGAGAGCTCGTCTTTCGCTATCACCTCACCTGCAAGCGACAGCTGCACGTTTATAGCCTCAGACTCGCTCAGGTCCCACGGGTGTAGTCGTTTAACCTTCATAAGAACTCATCCCCGAAAGATACCGCCCGGGACGCTCATAAAACATACCCATACCGATAAGAATTCATTATTTTAACTATTCATAAACCAAGAGTCAAATATAACGTAACCGGTGCGATGGTTTCGAAACTCCTCATCCTCACAGTGGGGGCTTTCTGCTGTTCAACCTCCGTGATATTCATCAAGTTGAGCACAGAGCATCCCATACTGCTGGCGGCCTACCGTCTGCTCATTGCATCCGCCGCCCTCACGCCCCCCTTTCTCAGGGACCTGAAGCGGCAGGGCGAGAGCTATCATTTTCGTAAAATACGATCTTCAATCCTTCCGGGGGTGGTTCTCGGCCTTCACTTTATTGCCTGGAACATGGGCGCCCGCATGACACTCGCAGCGAACTCTACGCTCATCGTCAACATGGTCCCTGTGGCGATGCCCTTTTTACTCTTCGCTCTGTCAGGAGAGGGACCGAACCGCAGGGAGATTCTGGGGACCGTTGTGGCGATGTCGGGAGTCGCACTTCTCGGAAGCGTTGACGTACATATAAGCCGCATGACCTTTCTTGGAGACCTGGTCTGCTTTCTCTCCATGGTACTATTCGCCCTTTACCTCGCCCTTGCAAGAAAAAACAGGTCCGGTTCGAATTTGTGGCTGTATGTCGTTCCACTCTACTACGTTGCAGGCATATTCTGTCTCATAGTGGGCGTCTTCTTTCAGAACCCCCTGAAACCATATACAATGGAAGATTTACTCTATATTGCGGGTCTCGGTATAGTACCGACTGTGGTCGGTCATACCATCCTCAACTATTCGATGCGGCAGCTCCGGGGGCAGCTTGTATCAATAGCCATACTGAGCCAGTTCATCTTCGCGGGAATAATGGGCTACGCACTTCTCGGAGAGATCCCCCACCCCTTCTTCTACATCTCCAGCGCCCTGCTCGCCGGCGGAGGTATAGTTGCAGTGCTTCCTAAAAAGGACGGGGAAATATGAATCGTTTTTTGATGCTTCTCAGAATCGGTCTTCAGGGCCCGTACTACAGTAATCAGGAATCCACAGTGCTGTGAAACCCGCAGGCTGATGGTCCCGCTACGCAGACTGTATGTGTATCGCCTGTAGTCCCTTCGGTCCCTCTTTTACCTCGAATGAGACCTTCTGGTTTTCAATGAGCGTCTTGAACCCGTCCATCTCGATATCGGAGTAATGGCAGAAGATATCGTCTCCATCCTCCATCGATATGAACCCATATCCCTTTCTTGCATTGAACCACTTCACTGTACCTTCTGGCATGTAGCGAAATCCTCCAAAAGTATATACTTATCCGTAAGAGGATGTAAAAATTTAATCGGATACATTACAGCAGTCAATATTTTTCTTACTATAATTTATATAATTTTATTTCTTGTAGGACGCGTCATACTACACATTGAAGAGAAAACGAATGACGTCTCCGTCCTGAACGATATACTCTCTTCCCTCGGACCTGAGCCTGCCGAGCTCCTTGAGGTGATGCTCAGACCCGACCTCCGCGAGGTCGCTGTAGTTGTACACCTGCGCCCTGACAAATCCCTTCTCGAAATCCGTGTGTATTCTGCCCGAGGCTTCGAGTGCGGTCGTACCTTTTTTGACTGTCCATGCCTGTAGGGCTGTGGCCGACGTGTAAAAGGTGATGAGTCCAAGCATACTGTACGAGGACTTCACGAGCCTGTCCAGGCCGGATTGGGGTATGCCCATCTCCTTGAGGAACTCACGTTTCTCCTCTTCCGGGAGCTCAGAGATCTCCTCCTCGAGCTTCCCCGATATCGTGATAAATCCAGCATTATCGAGCGCCGCATACTCCTGCAGGCTTTTAGTCTCAGGACGTTCAGCCTCATCAAGACCGGCAGAACTCTCGTCCGTATTCGCGCAGTACAGCACGGGTTTCATCGAAATGAGCCCGAACTCCTTCAGCTGCTTCTTCTCATCATCATGAAAAGAGAGCTCGCCTAAGTGTCTTCCGCTGTTGAGGTGTCCGGTACATCTGTCTATGAGCTCTACCTTGGACCCTGCGAGCTTGTCGCCCCCGTGAGCAGATCTCACGAGCTTCTCCCTTGCCCTTTCGAGTATCTCGATATCGGAGAGTAAAAGTTCCGTTTTGACGATCTCGACATCCCTTACCGGGTCAACATCTCCGGTTACATGGGCGACATCTTCATTATTAAAACATCGCACCACGTGGACAAGCGCGTCGACGTCCCTGATATGACCGAGAAACCTGTTGCCTAGGCCCTCCCCCTTCGATGCACCACCCACGAGACCCGCGACATCGAGAAATTCTATCCTTGTGGGGATTGGATCGGTTTTTCCTAGCGATTCGGCGATCCTGAAAAGCCTTTCGTCAGGGACCGGGACCACTCCCCTGTTCGGCTCTATCGTACAGAAGGGATAGTTGGCCATCTGCGCCCCGGCACCTGAGAGGGCATTAAATATGGTGGATTTGCCTACGTTGGGAAGGCCGATGATCCCGCAGTTGAACCCCACAATAAAAGCCTCTGTGTCTGACGTTTTTACACAACTATTGTGATAGGCGGTCTCATAAATGTCAAAGGAAAATTACAGGAAGAGGATTTTTCCGGATACAGCGCGGCCCTACAGAGCGCGGTCCGAAGCCGACAGGCAGGGTCCTATCAGGCTTTCTACGAAGACTGGTGCTCATACTGCAGCACGACCTTTCTGCATTCAGCAGCGAGCAAACGCCTCAGCTCTGAATTTTCTCTCACGGCCTCAAAAAAGGGATACAAAGCCTCCTCGTTCAGGCTGCGGAGCGCCTTCGTGCCTACCTCCATCACCCTCTCCAGCCAGCTCAGATTGGACCGGACCCAGCGGCTGTCCTTTCTTTTGCTCTTGAGGTAGACAATAAACGTGTTCCAGTAGGTACTCGTCAATTCACCGAGCAGGTTGATCATGCTCATGTCCCTTAACCCCCTGAATACACCAGTATAAACACATAAACTATACTGCAATAAACGTGCCAATATATACCGGCCGCTGTGCCGGCTCCGGACTGACAGCCCGGACTGCCGGTAGTATAATTTGAGAAATAGCGTTATTTATATCGTTACAACCACGCAGCAATAAATCCGTACAGCGGGGAGAAAAAAACATGAGCGCAGGATGAGCGAATATGTATGATTTTGTCACAGGGTGGTGCAGGATGGCTACACCTATTCCGGATGAATATCATCTTTTGTGAACGGTTTGCCGTCACGCCCTGTAGAGAAGACCTCGTATGAATCCCCGATCTTCACGTAGTGGTATGTTCTCCCCCAGGCGTCTTCGATGATACTGTGCTCTGTAATACCCTTTCTCAAGAGCAGCTCATCGAGCGTCTCCGGGAATAATCCGAATTCGTTTCTGTAAAGCTCGAGCGCTATCCGTACATTCTTAAGGCTCTCGCGGCTGATATGAGCGTTTATGATATCCTTCGTTGTGCCCTTGGAGTTGCATGATGAGATCATTATCAGGAAGATGAGGGGACTGAGCAGTGCAAGCAGTGTGTATCGCATCGCCGAACCCTTCATTCCGTCCTCCACTATCTCCTCCCGGAGGGACTACAGGGTCATTTAAAACGCTTTACCTAATAGCCTGCTCTACACCGGCAAGCAGTTTCTCGATAAATGTATCGAGATCGGCCAGTCTCTCTTTCTTCAGCCTGAATCCTATGGCGCCTTCATGACCGCCTCCGTCCTCGATGTCGAAAAGGTCCAGTATGTTTCGGAGGTCGTACGTCTTGAAGTCCTGCGCTCTCCTCATCCGGAACTGTATCAGATCGGATTCAGAGGGGTTATCATAGTATACAACGAGACTAATCTTTCCGCTCTCTTCAGCGAGTGTATCGGCGATCGCCCTCGCAACGGATACGATGGTTTCGCCGTCGCATGTGTTGAAGAGGTGTTGCATATCACTCTCTTTAAGTACAACCCATCCTATTGAAGAGGAGAGCTTTTTTCTTTCCAGAAAATAGTTATAGCAGGTCTCCTCCTTCTTCGAAAGTCTCAGCAGCTCTGAAAAGAGCTCTCGCATATTGGAAAAGTTCGTGTCTTTTGTTGTCTCCCGTGCAAGGAGGTTGTTGAAGATGCCGGAGAATATCTGGTAATACCGTTTCTCCCTGCTCGATTTCAACAACTGCCCCATCTTTGAATCCCCGATTATACCGGTGAGGATTGCAAGTACGACGTTCCTTGAAAAAAGGTCCCCGATCTGATACTGGCTGAGAAGATCGCTCCTCCTGTTGAGCTTGAACGCGAGGTGACCGATAAGCTCTGCCGCTGATGATGCCTCTGTTACCAGCCTGTACCCTTCATGCCCGATA
>DATKZJ010000035.1:0-19456 GCA_035527995.1 Spirochaetota bacterium
TTTTGCAACGAGTTCCACCTGATGAGAGTGAACCAGGCTTTTTCCGATGTTCTGGGTCGTATCGACGGCCACGATCTCCCCTTCATTGATGATGACCACCTTGCTGCACGTCATGGAAACCTCAGGGAGTATGTGGGTGGACAGTATCACGGTTCGCTCGCCTGCCATCGATTTGATGAGCTGTCGTATCTCGTAGATCTGCTTCGGATCGAGTCCTGTTGTCGGTTCGTCCAGAACCAGCACAGGGGGATCGTTTATGAGAGCCTGCCCCAGCGCGACCCTCTGCTTGAATCCCCTGGAAAGCTCACCGACTCTCTTGTTCACGACGCTTTTCAAGGCACATCTCTCTACCGTATGGTCCAGCCTCTCTTTTATCTTCGCCCTCGGGACACCCTTGATTGCACCTACGTACTTCAGATAATCGGTTGTTTTCATTTCATAGTACATGGCCGGATTTTCCGGTACGTACCCGATCTGGCGCTTGGCCTCGATAGGTTCGTCCAGCACGCTGTGACCGGAAACCCAGACATTCCCGTTCGTTGGAGGAAAGTAGCCCGTGATGACCCTCATGGTAGTCGTCTTCCCCGCTCCGTTCGGGCCCAAGAATCCAAGTATCTCCCCCCGCTCGACATCAAAGCTTATGTTTCTCACCGCAACGGTCTGGCCGTAGCGTTTCGTAACTCCCTCTATCTTTATCACCTTTATTATTCCTCCCCCACCGCCAAGCTTAGGTAAATCGTGTCCTAATGTAATCTGGCTGACCGCATAATGTCAAGAAGTCATATTCTTTTTGTATTAATTTTACTACGATTTTTCACGAAGCGCTGCCGTAGGACTTTTAGCACCGGGGCAATACAACTCTCCCCCGTGTGCTGCTACTCGGGAACCGCAAACCGATTGCTCTTTACATAACTGTATCGCTCCGAAAAGGCCATCACGAGCGTTACCACCATCCCGGCGATCGGTATGATGATGCTTAAGACGATGAGTCCCGCCTTCAGGTCGAATGCGAGGTAGAACTTCACGGCCCATATTATTACGAGAACGATGTTAACACCAGGTATGAGCAGCAGCAGGATACACCACCCGCTCTTGTCAATTATATGAAGGAATACGATCGTCTGCAGAACGGGTATAAATGAAACCCAGGAATTTCGCACGTTCGCCTTCTCCGCGAGCTTGAACAATGAGAGCGCCTGGACCACATAGAGGGCGATATAGAAAACCAGCGCCCCTCTGCCTACATACGGAAATTGACCCGGCATATCATACATAGTCTTTTCCTCTTCCAGAGATTCTCCTTATATTAAACAAAATTTGAAGTTTGTCAATATTTTCATAGCCTAGTATTGGCTTTTATCGTTGAATGTCACATCCGACCTCCAGTATTCATAACAGTAGAGCTGGACCATCCGGAAAAATTACAAAACACGCTTGAAGTCTAACCCCCATTTCTCACAAAACTCTGTAAATATTTGGACATAGGGGGGTTTAATCCCCGTTTCTCATGACCAATAGCAAACTCTAAGTAACGGGGCTTTAATCCCCGTTTCTCATGTACAACCATAAATAGGAAAAAACGGGGCTTTTAGCGCTTTTCTCACTGTACCATGAAAATATAAACTACTATCATATCATCACTAAGCTGTTGATATGCAATCTGATTGCAGCAATCTTTGAGAAAATTGCATTAGGAGGTCGGGGGCTACCGTTTAAACCGATGCCGCAATAATTCATGGATCCGCGATACTCCATCGTATAAAATCGCGTCTGGAACACTTTATTTCGAGAAACCATAAATCATTTGTATTATCTTATAATCTCTATATAATAGATAGATCATACCCTTTAGAGGAGGTAGAGGTGCTGCCGATCAGAAAGATACTCTGTCCCACAGATTTCAGCGATCCATCGTACAGATCACTGTCTGTGGCGTGCGAGTTTGCCGAGCACTTCTGTGCCGCGATTTGTGTTATTCACGTAGTCGCCCCCATACCTACTGTTGCTGCAAATGTCGGTCCTTCGGCATTCAATATCAACACCTACCAGTACGAGCTGGAGAAAGATGCGAAAGAGATGCTCCAAAAGGTGATACGAGAAAAAGTGCCCGAAAGTGTGACTGCTTCTGCAATTGTGTCACACGGTAATGCGGCCGAGAAGATCCTGGACGCAGCGGCTGAAAACGACGGCATAGACCTCATCGTAATAGCCACCCGAGGGCGGACAAGGTGGAGAAATACCCTCTTCGGTTCTGTCGCAGAGAGGGTTGTACGCCTCTCGCCGATACCGGTACTCACTGTTTCAGGTAAGCCGACGGCGTAGGAAGCTTATTCTCCGACAAAACAGCTTCGGCTCACAGTAGCGTTCCGATCTCCTCGTACATGGCCACGATGTTCTCTGGTGGCACATCAGGCTGGATGTTGTGCACCTGGCAGAAAACGAACCCTCCTCCAAAAGCGAGGTCGTCTATCCGCCGTCTCACCTCCTCTCTCACCTCCTGCACAGTCCCGTGAGGCAGCACCTTCTGCGTATCGCAGCCGCCTCCCCAGAACACGAGCTCACTGCCGAACTCGCGCTTGAGCCTTGCTGTATCCATATCCGCAGCAGTTATCTGCACCGGATTCAGCGCGTCGATCCCGCACTCTATGAGGTCGGGGATGAGCTTGTACACCGACCCGCAGGAGTGCAGCAGCAGCGGTTTTTTGCTTTTTTTCTTTATGTATTCCCAGAGCCGCTTGTGATACGGTTTTATCATCTCCCGGTAGAGCTCCGGCCTCATGATGGGGCCGTTCTGGCTCCCGAGGTCGTCGTTCACTTCGATGATGTCGACGTAACCGCCGACTGCATCGATGTATCTGTCGATTCTCGGGAGGTACGCCTCTAGTTGCCGCTCGAACAGACGGTGTGCGAGCGGCTTGTTGATAACGAGGTCGACCATGAAGTTCTCGTACCCCCGGAGGTCCTGGCCAGCGGCAAGGAGGTGCACCCAGAGGTTCCCGATCACTGCCAGAGAGGTCTCCTGGTAGAGTCGCCTGGCCTTTGTTTTCAGACCGTCGAACCCCTCGTCGTTGTACCACGGCAGATCCATAGACCTGAAGAACGGCATCCCCTTATCGATATCATTTTCATCTCTCGCTTCTTCGAGGGGATGAAAGATCGAGTCGAAGTAGTACCCCCCCTCCGGGCGTTTGAGGACAGGCGTCCCGTCATCCGCGACGATCACCGTATCACCACCGTCACGCTCCTCTATATGAACCTCCTGCGGGATCTCACATTCCGAGCCGTCCGGGAGGGCCCACGTTTTCCAGCTCTTAGGCCCTATGAGAAGGGGTAAAGTATCGGCCCCGACCATCTCGACCACAGGTTTTTCCACCTCAGCGATCTGCTGCATGAGATCGAAGATCCGTATTCTTCCGCCTTCAATGCCGAGCTTCTGCTTCAGCCTTTTGTATGCAATCCCTGTTATTCCCGAGGATTCCGTCCCTCCGAGGTCGACAGGGACCCGGTCTGGTTCCCTGTGATCGAGCGCACAGCGTATTCTTTCACGTGGTGTCATCGGCATTTAACCATCCTCATATGGATTGCCATGATACTTGATTTATAATAAAATATAAAAAGCGTTACAACAATTCTACCTCAAGTTTCTATATCTCGCTTAAGTTTTTTCTGCATAACGTATTCATCCACTTTTTCAGACAGCCAGGCTCACTCCATCGCGAGACGGCTTGTTGTATGAAAAAAGAATTAATCACACTCTGTATCTTTATTGCGCTCGTTATATCCGGCTGCGTTCTGGACCAGGCAGGCTCGACGATCTCGTGGGGATCGGAATCCACGACGTTCACGGCATGATAGCCTGCGAGCCCAACGAGGGGCACATGGGGACTCCGGTCACCATCACCCTCACTTTTGACAGAAATGCCGACCTCGTCGAAGAAATCCGCACATTGCAGGCGTGTGAAAAGTCATCCTGGGAGTTCGAGAGAACACCAGATATCGTCCCTCAAAAGGAGGTCGCGAACAGATGGGCCGTATGGCGCAACCTCTTTTTGAGCGACGAGAGCGGCATCGTGCGTTTCTACGCGATAAACGACAATATACGGATCGGCTTCGGGGATGTCGAGATAAACGGCGGAAAACCGGATTAATCACGAAATGCCGTTATAGTGAAAACTACGCAGTAACGGATCCTTCGCGGTAAAAGGGCGCGATACTATATATATCCCTCTGCAGGCAGAAATCTATATCATCGGCATACCCTGTCCTCTCAAGGTACCCGTAGGCCACGCTGCCTCTCTTCAGCAAACTCCGAATATCCGTCGTTGATTCGAACAGCTTTTTCATCGCAATTCCGAGATCCGTAATCGACGTATCCCCTGTCTTCGAGAGAGAGGAAACAATCATGCCCGCACACAGTCCGTCCTCGAGAGCGAACCTTCCGAAGGTCCCGGAACATACGACCGAAACGTCATGAGCCCTCTCGTGCAATTCCCGGACCACCTGTGACGCATTGAGAAAGCTTGCGATGTAAACCCTCTTTGCGGCAGCACATACCTTTATTGCCCGGGTCCCGTTCGAGGTAGTGATAACAATCCTCTTGCCGCCGACCTTCTCTTTCGAATATGCCCTCGGTGAATTATCGAGATGAAACCCCTTGATCGCAAGAGCCTGCCTCTCTCCTCCAAGCAGAGTAGCGCCGCTTTCATCCCGATAGAACGTATCCCACGCCTCATCGATACTCTCTACAGGTACTACGCACCGGGCCTTATGAGCGAGTGCCGTTACAATAACCGACGTCGTTCTGAAAATGTCCAGTACAACAACGTCTCTGTCAGCTATATCCTCATCCGTAACATTTTTATAACTGCCGAATACGTCAACGTGCATCGTTCCCTCTCCGGTGTGAAGATTATCTGTACTGCTCCGGAGTCCTTACATAGAGCACCAGAAGCCTTTCATTTCCGGTATTTCTCGTGATATGGACGGAGTTAGGCGGCATATATATTGCCATATACTTTTCGATCTTATATTCCTTGTCATCTATGATCTGGAGGCCTTTACCCTCGAGCACGAAATACGCCTCCTCGTCCGCATGATGATGGTCCGGGTATCCCCACTCCTGACCGGGGTCCAACGTCAGAACACCCATCTCACAGGATTTTATTCCGACGTTCTCAGGGAGCAGTAATAACTTCCGTAATACCCCGGTGTCAGTGATCTTCTCAATTCCTTCGTCTATCGTGACAATACGTTTCTTCATATAGATCTCCTGGATGATGCATCAGTGTTTTTTTTAAGCTTTATCCCCAAGATACCGTTGGGGAGGAAGAGCATCACCAGCATGAACACAGCCCCGACCACCATCCAGTAGCGGGATGTATATCGACTTGTGAAACTGATAAGAAGTACCGTAACTACGGCACCAACTATGCCGCCTTCGAGACGTGTTACACCTCCAATAAGCGCAGCCAGTACCACCCGGACGATCGCCGATAGATCATTCGTATGTGGCGAAACAACCCCGGTGGAGTATACACCGAGAACCCCGCCTACACCGGCAAAAGCTCCGGATATTATGATTGCAATGTAGCGATAGAGCTGCACATTGAACCCAAGGGCGGCCATCTTGGTCGGGTTGTCACGAATGCCCTGCAGAGCGAGCCCGAAGGGGGAACGAACTATTCTTCTGAGCACGAGATAACTGATTATCGTTACTACCAGGGCAGTATAGTAACGAGGTGTCGCCGAAAGAAGCGAGACTCCGAATATCTCAGGCCGCGTGATTCCGGCCACGCCGTTCCATCCGTGAGTCACCGATTCCCATTCCAGACCGACACCGTAGAAAAGCTGCGATAGTGCAAGGGTCATCATAAGAAAGTATACCCCTTTTGCCCTGATCGCTATAGCGCCGAATACGGCGCTGAGGAAGGACGCTCCCGCGACTGAAAGCGGAAGGAGCGCCCAGTTCGGCCAACCGAGGTCCATTGTCCCTATTCCGATTATATACGCAGCCATGGCATAGAATGCCATCTGCGCAAACGAGATCATCCCGCAGTATCCGGCGAGCAGGATAAAGCTCATTGCAGTAAGCCCTATTGAGAGACTCACATCGAGGAGCTGAATGTAGTACATGGGAAGCCAGTATGGAGCCGTCACTGCTAACAACAGTATGACAGCGATAACGATGATTCTGTATAAGCTGTTTGCTTTCATTCTTCCCTCCCGAGCAGTCCCCGCGGTCTGAAGGCAAGCACAATGATCAGTGTTCCCATAAGGAGAAAGATTGCGACTTCGTGAACATACGCGCGGCCGATACTATCCACCAGTCCTACTATAAGCGCGCCGAGGGCCGACCCGGTGATACTTCCCATTCCGCCCATAATCACAACGACGAGTGCATAGGTGAGAATCGAAAAATCGGACCCCGGGCCGAATGCGATATACGTACCGCCAACGGCCCCGCTGAGGCCTGTCAACAGGCCGGTCAGTATGAATACCAGGGTAAATATGCGATCTATGTTGATACCGAGGGCGGAGGTCATCAGCCTGTTGTCGGTCCCCGCGCGGAGGATGCGGCCCAGCTGGGTCCGTTGAAGCATATACCACATGCCGCTCCCTACAACGCATGCCAGGGCGAGGACAAAGAAGCGGAAAGCGGGGTAGGTCGAACCCAAGAGGGGGATCGGATTCATCGTAAATGTCGGCTCTCCGACCGTACGGGGCAGCCCTCCCCAAATGTATAAACAGAGATCCCCTATCATCATGGCTATCCCGAGGGTGAGAACGGTCTGTGGGAGAGCTCCCTTGACACGACTTACAAGCATTCGGACCATCAGCGCCGTTATTCCGACAGCAATGCTTCCTACAATAATACCCGCTACCCAGTTGCCGGTCTGCTTCTGAATCGTGTAGGCAATATAGGCACCGAGAATATAGAATGCTCCGTGGCTCATGTTGATAACACGCATCACACCGAAAATGAGCGTAAACCCACTTGCAATCATGAAGAGGAGCCCGGCATAGGTGATGCCGTTTACGAATTGCAGCAGGATCTGGTTCACCTCTCTACCTCTCTTTCACATGTGTATTGTCGTCCGCGCACTGTGCGGCGAAGATTTTACTCACCGCCGAAACTTTATGAACGGGCCGAATAGCGATCCTGTAAAACTATACATATGTTCTCGGGTTCATACTGGCTATTCCGAAGCTACAGATACACCGAGCAGTTGATCCTGCGTCTTCTTGTCGTGTAAAATCATCTCCGAGTTTACCTTTTGTACAATCCGTCCGGACACCATGACATGAAGCTCATCTGCCAGCGATGTCGCCGCGTGGAGGTACTGTTCAATAAGAAGAATACTTATTCCCGTTCGGACAAGCTCTCTGCAGGTTTCTATCACCGATTCGAGGACGATCGGGTCGAGGCCTTCCGACGGCTCATCCATTATGAGAAGTGATGGATTCGTCACAAGCGCCCTGCCTATTGCGAGCATCTGCTGCTGTCCGCCGGAAAGAAGCGTTGCCCCCTTCTTTGAGAGCTTCTTTAACTGCGGAAAGAGCTCGTAGACCCTGCAGCTGTCCCATCCCTCTCCCCCCTCTTCTCTTCCGGCCAGCTGAAGGTGCTCATCAACAGTGAGAGACTGAAACAGCTCGCGGCCCTGCGGCACATATCCGATTCCGCGCATCGCGATCTCATACGGTTTATTATTGGTGATATCATCTCCATGAAACAGGAAGTTCCCTGAAGTGACCGGCACGAGTCCCATAACCGATTTTACGAAGGTGGTCTTTCCCATACCGTTCCTTCCGACGATGGCGAGGAGGCCCTTATCCAATTTTAACGAAATGCCCTGTACCACGTGACTCGACCCGTAATGCACGTGAATATCATCAGCAGATAGAATCTCATTCATGAATCGTTCCCCCGAGATAGATCCTCTGCACTTCCGGATCCGCACTTATCTGTTCTGGTGTTCCTTCGCGAATTATGCCACCCTCGTGCAGGACAACAACACGTTGAGATATGCTGAGTGCAACAGTCATATCATGCTCGATGAGAAGCAGTGTGATGTCGGCAGGCAGAGACCGTAGCATTTCGATGACCATCTTACGCTCATCCGGAGAGAGCCCCGATACAGGCTCATCGAACATAACCATACGAGGTTCAAGAGAAATCGCAAGACCGAATTCGAGCTGGCGCCGCTCTCCATGCGATAGCAGCCCGGCACACATTTCGAACTTTTCATCCAGCCTCACTATCTCTGCGATCTCACGTGCCCGGCTGTGCCGCTTTTTATCCTTGGCTGCCAATCGCACCATATCGTAATGTCTTCTTCCCTTCCCGACATGAGGGCCGAGAAGCCCGAGGTAGAGGTTCTCTCCCACGGTGAGCGAATCAAGGAGGGACGACTTCTGATACGTCCTCCTGAGCCCGAGTGCGACACGCCTCCTCACAGCAGTCCGTGTAACATCCTGCCCAAACAGAAAGATCTTACCTTCCGTCTCACGGAGATCGCCATTGATGACATTGAAGAGCGTTGTCTTGCCCGCACCGTTCGGCCCTATCAGGCCAAGTCTCTCGCCGTGCGCGACATCAAGATTGACATCGCGCACAGCATAGAGACCGCCAAACCGCTTTGAAACATTCAGTAGAGACAGCGTATTCACTATTCTATCCTATTTTACGGACATGTGCAGGTAGGAAATTCACGGGTGTATGACGGCTGCTTCTGATACTCCACAGGATCATATGTCCAGAACTGGCTCACCTGCGGATAGGTCTTGATAATGACGTTGCGCCACTCTCCATTTACATTCTTCACCTGGTTGATGAATACGTCCATATTTGCCTGCTGAAAATCATCAAAGGTGATTCGTGACACGGCACCCTGATAATCAATACCTTTAAGCGCCTTCCTGAATGCGGCCTGGTCCTCGGCATTGCCACCGGTTTTTTCGAGGGCAATCGACGCAACCTTTGCCGCCCTGTAGTACAGCCCCGCGAAAAGCCCTATAGGACGTCCCCGGAGTTCTCCATATCTCTTGTCGAGGGACTTGAAAGCCTCTGATTCGATCTCACCTGTCCATATCGATCCGGAGACGATCCCGTCCATGACCTCTCCCATTGTGGTAAGGGTTCCTGCATCGATCGCTGTTGTTCCCCCGAGGATATCAACCTTTCCCATCATGCCGAACTTATCCATCTGGGTGAGAAAGCTGACCACATCAGAGCCACTGAGTGTCAGGAATATGGCATCAATATCCTTCGGAAGGTCGGTGATGATCGGCGCATAGTCACTCGTCCCGATCGGCACCCAATACTTCTTCGGTACACATCCTCCCTCTTCACAAAAGGCCGTAACGAACCCGCCGACCTGAGCATAGGGGAATGCGTAATCCTCGCCCAGGGTTGCCACTTTACGATATCCATTTTCATACGCCCAGATCCCCAGGGGAAAGATCGGCTGATCACCGCAGAAGGAAGTACGCCATACATTTGGCTTGATACCCCTCCTGCACACATCATCGGCAGCTGAAGCGGCCACAATAATTGTCGCATTCGGCCACTCGTCTGCTGATTTCTTTATGGCCAATCCTTCTGCACCGCTCAACGGACCCAATATAATCTGGCATCCGTCACGGTTGATGAGGGCTCTGCACTTTTCGACTGCAAGGGTCGGGGTAGCCGCAGTATCCTCAATAAAAAGCTTTACAGGACGTCCTGCAATTTCGTAGTCCACCTCCTCGAAGGCAAGCTTCACGCCATCGACACTGTCCTGGCCAAGCTCTGCAAACGCACCGGTCAGCGTGGCAAGCACGCCTATCTTGATCGGCTTCTCCTCCTTCTCTGCAAGCACAGGTAGCGCACACAACGAAAGCACAAAAACCATGACGACCAACATCTTCAAATAGTGTTTCATTTCATCCTCCTTTAAAATTTTTTTCTGCGTCACATAACATACAGTCGTACCGCTTTTGAAACCCCATGCCCGTTTTCAGCGTAAGGTTCCGCCGGCGCCTTACGTCCAAAACCTACTTCTTTTCCAGCTTCATAGTCTTGTACATCCTTGTAACCTCGGAGACGGCCTTTTCGGTCGGCATCCGCTCTCCGCTCGACCCCGCAGCATACCCCACAGCATCCGTATGTACGATGGAGTATTCCGCAGTCTCCGGATCTTTGAACGGACCGCCGTGCGAAAGTACCAGCACATCGGGATTGACCTTCTTTGCCGCGTCGCACATCCGCTGTACCGCCTCTGTTGCGGCTTCTAGGCTCAAAGACTTCTTCGCTCCGGTCAATCCTCCGACCGTGACCCCTACGAGCGCACCGACCACATCGGCTCCTGCTTCAGCCATCCTCCGTGCTTCGTCCGGGTTAAACGCCCACGCAACGGTGAATATATCCATAGCATGAGCCGTCCGGATGAGATCGGCCTCTCTCGAAAAGCCGATTCCTGCAGATTCAAGCTGCGCCGCGAATTCAGGCCCGTATATTCCGGCAAAAGGCTCATTCGTTACACCCGAGAAACCCGCACCCATCATTTCATCCAGGAACCTCTCGACATTGAGCGCAGGATCATGGGCCCCGATACCGACGATGCAGGGAGCCTCTTTCACCGCAGGCAGTATCTCCCCTGCCATTCGCCTCACGTGTTCGTTCGCATCTGAGTACGGCATGAAAGCCATGAGGGTCGGCAGCCCCCTCATTCGGTATATCGCAGTTGAGTAGACGGCTATGATGTCCGCTCCTCCCAGCTCGGCACTCTTTGCAGTCAGCCCTATGCCTGCACCAAACATGAGAATAGGATTTCCGGCCTTTATCTCCTTGTGAAGCCGCTGAAGCACCTCCTGTCTACTATATTTTTTTGCCATAAATACTCCTCTGTCCCTGTTTGTTGGGCATAAACGTACAGTACGCTCCTACCGCCCTGTTTTAGAGCTTTACCCACTTTGGTATGTTGACTGGCATATTCTTGAAATCCTGGCATACCTTGACAATAGCAGGCTCGACAGGCGTTCTCTCTATACTGGAAGCCCCGAGATAGCCGACCGCTTCTGTAGCTTCGAGCACCGGTTTTGTCGTGGCAGGATCCGCCATGATGCCGCCGTGGGTAATTGCCAAGAAATCGCACTCGGGCCGTACCTCTTTTGCCGCATTGATGAGATTTGTGGTGACTCTAATACTCTCCTCTGTCGTCATTACAGTTTCCGCTCCGATGAGACCGCCTGCCGTGAGCCCCACATGACACGCGACCATATCGACCCCCGCTTTTGCAACCAGCTTTGCCTCTTCAGGGGTAAAGCAGTAGCCGATGGTGAAGTAGCCAAGGCCATTGATTACTTTAAGGATCTCAGCCTCTTTCGAAAAACCAAGGCCCGACTCTTCCAGGTTTTTCCTGTACTTCGAGTCGGCATCGATCAATCCCACTGTCGGAAAGCTCATAAATCCCGATACACCTATATCCCAAAGCTGTTTGCACCAGTAGTCCCAGATTGTCCTGGAATCCTGCGCGCAGAAACCTGCGATGACCGGGGTCTCCTTCACCATGGAGCATACTTCTTCAGCATAATCCAGGACCATCTGATTATTTCTGCCGACAGGCATCAATCCTGAAAGTGAGCCGGCACCGAAATGTCTGAAACGCCCCGAGTTGTATATACCGATGATATCGATGCCGCCCTTTTCCTCCAGTTTCGCCGTGAAACCGTCTCCGGCGCCACCGACTATGATCGGCTTCCCTCCCTTCAGGGTCTTTTTCAGACGCGCCACAAGGTCTTCCCTCTTGTACCTCTTTGCCATTTTATACCTCCTTATTGTTTTGTACTGGGATGCCTTCTTAGAAGATTCACCGCATCCCTATAGTTTCAATACAATAAAACATATACTTTTATTAGCATATAGCAATAATACGTCACTACTGCTCATGATCGTATCATTCACCTGTCTAAATGTCAATTATTTTCTTTGATATTTTGCGTCTTTTTACATTAATACCTTAACGCAATAAGTACCTTTTCCCAAGAGACACCGGCTCTCAATAAATAATCATGGAAACCTCTCTACAGAGCTTGAACCTCTGGAAGGTCGTGGTGACTGCCTTTTTTCCACTTGCCGGAGAGCATCTCATCGAGCAGCTCGGCCATCAGATCCGCAAACGCCGTCTCATTCATGTGGCGGTCCACAATGAGTACATCGAGGTTGTCCTTGCTGCGGTCTATGGATTCTCGCAGCCCCTTGACAAAGGACTGGGACCTCCAGGACCATTCAGGCCTTTGTGGATCGGCAATCCAGCAGGGAGCAGGGGAGTCTTCTGCCCACCCGAGCTCAGGGTTCTTTCCAGCGGTATCGTATGCTCCCCACCCCTTCATGGGGACACAGAGCGCCGTGGGCCCCTTTGCCTCGTTCAGCTTACCTGCAATATGTTTCGCAATCTGGTACGCCTCATCCAGCGATGTGCCCACAACCGTAACCGTAGGATTATGCACCTTGATAACTCGGCCGGGTATGTCCAGTTCGTCCTTGTAATGTGCGGGAACGGAGTCTGGAGTCGTAAAGTTTATAACGTCGATCCCTCCGGGAGCCACCACCTGAGGTATTCCCTTTTTCCCGGCTGCAGTCAGCCTGTCCGGCCCTGCACTGAGAACCCCTCCAAGCATAAAATCCACTATCTCATGGGTCGTGACATCGAGCATTCCTATTATATAACCGTCGGTGATCAGCTCCTCCATGGACTGCCCGCCGCTTCCCACAGCATGATTGATCATCACATCGTACCCCTTGTCCTCGAAGTACTTTGACGCACGCAGAACTGCAGGGGTCGTAACGCCGAACATCATACACCCGATGAGCTGTTTTTCCTGCGCCTTCTCAGGCTCGGGAGCAGTTGCCATTCCCATAATCGCTCCGGCAGCGTTGTTGAGGACCTTGCGTGTAACTGTATTGAGCCCTACTTCAGCAATAGGATAGACCATGCAGATGTCTTTTGTTCCGACATACGGACGGACATCGCCGGAAGCCATTGTGGAGAGCATTACCTTTGGGACTCCGATCGGCAGAGTCTGCATGATACGGGTAGCCATACTCGTGCCCATGGAACCCGCCATCGCGATTATTCCATCCATCTCCCCTCTCTTTAGCATCTCGGACACTACTGCAATCGCCCCTTCGACGATGATTTCGCTCGCCTTTGCCCTCTCCATTGAGAAGATCTCTTTTGTGCTGCTTCCCGCCTTCTTCACCACTTCACTCACACCGATGTCGGCCCACCCTGCCTCTTTTCCCACACTGAGCTCTAAAACTCTTGGTTCTCCTCCCGAAGCCCTGATTCTTTCGGCAATGTACTTGATCTCTTTTCCTTTCGTATCGAGGATGCCCGCAACAATAATCTTAGCCTTTTTCGCCATATACAGCCTCCTTTTAAATTATTGTCATTATCGAAAACATTATAAATTGCACACCGTATATACGCAACAGTTTATTTGTTCTTTCCTGTGGTATCATAATTTTATTTATTTGCTCTATTGTCTTTTTAACCTTTCACCCAAAGCCTTTGTAATTGACCTAATGTCCACCAGACTGAAAATCACCCAACCCTCCCTATGAGCAGAAGCAGGTTATGTTTCGAGCATGAAAGCCCCTGCACAGAGCACAGTAACCCGGTTGGTGATTCGGTAGTATTCTGTCACGGATTTTGAAGACAGTTACGGACCGGCAACTATAGCATAGGTCGCTTCTCTTTTTTCAGCTTCACTGTCTCTGTGATCTTGACCGTCGGAATATAGGAATAATAGTGAATTTTGATGCCACCAGCAGATTCCTAGTAACCACCTCATCAATTTCCCCGACTGAGTGCCCAGGCATCACATGCATACAGACGAAACCTGCTATCATCGGTTTTCGATACTTCTCCTGTACAGTGATCCTACTCGTTGTGGAATATACTCTGTGCATCTGCTTTTTTGGGGGACCAGCCATGTTGCGAAGTTGGAGGAAATGGTAGGAAGATGACGAACAACATGTTCGTCGTCCCGCCAAATAGTTTACTGGGATCTTTGATGAATGATTATAATCGGTCAAACGTCATGCAGACCTTCGGGTCGGTCGGTACTGTCCTGTCACTCATACCCCCCCAAATCAAGAAACTGCAGCCTCGTACATTGCAGCGATGTTTTCAGGAGGAACATCGGCCTGGATATTGTGGCTCGGGCCGAATATATATCCGCCCCCATCCGCCAGTGATTCGATAACCTGTTTCACCCTGACCCCTACCTGTCGTACGGATGCAACAGGCAGGAAGTTTTGTACGTCCAGCCCGCCCCAAAATACGATATCATTACCGAAATCCTTTTTTAGTTTTGCAGGTTCCATGTCCGGACACGACTGCTGTACCGAGTGAATGATATCGACACCAGTTTCTATGATATCCCGCAGCAAAGGACGAAAGTTACCGCAGCAGTGGAGAGCGAGCTTTGCATTCGTATAGTTCTTTATATAGCCGAAATATTCTCTGTGATACGGCTGTATCATTTCACGATACATCCCGGGTGAAATAAGCGGACTGAGCTGTCCGCATATATCGTCCGACACCTTGACAATCTGGATATGTTCTCCGACTTCAGAAAGGAAGTTTTTGACCCTCTCTTTCTGAATATCCGTGATTATTCTCAAAAGCTTGTGCGCATACTGCTTATCCGCGCTTAAATCGATGAGAAATCTCTCGAAGCCTCTCAGATACCAGCATCGTTCGAATATTTGGCCCGATGTCATATTTCCCACGATCGAAAAATTCGTTTGATGTAACAACCTTTCTGCCTTCTCTCTGAGCCCTTCCGTGTAACCGGGATCATCCGTATCGATTCTCAGAGAGCTCTCTATCTCACCGATCTCAACATCTGCGAGAGGAAATTTCACTATATCGTAATACGCCCCGCCCGCAGAAGGCGCATAGGTAATTCCCCATTCATCGATGAAGCTACCGTCATCAGGGACCTCTTCCTCCCTTCTCCGCGGCTTTCCAGGTCTGATGCCCCTGAGATCGACGCGGTACTTCAGCAACAGCTCCTCAGGGAGTTCCACGTTCTGAAACCTCTTCTGCATGACAGTTGGTCCCTCTCGTATGGCACCATCCCCCCCGAGATAACGCTGAAGGGAAATGAGAGCCGCCCGATTCATACCGCTCACACTGATCGAACCGAGATCAATCGGTACCCTGTCCGGCTCCTTATGGCTGATACATAACAGAACCCTCTCTCGCGAAGTCACGGCTTTCCTCCAAGATTGTACAGTCTCTGATATCTATTGCGCTTACGAAAAAATGAAAATATCACCTTGCGAAACATCCTCAGGAAAGCAGCAGATCTCTCACGCCGCTCATCCTCAGCCTCCGTCCGTGCTGAACCGCCTCATCGGCTTTTACCGGCCTGCTCTTCTGATACAATCAGCCGTTATTCAGTTTTTCTTCGTGATACTGTCAGCCCCGAAACAGATCAAAACCGCATCGTTCTCCCGGCGTATGCTCTCCCTCGGACAATTTCGTCCCCCGTTCACAAGTCGCCTCCAGAAAGGAGAGAATGACGAAGCCCCTCTTTCAATGAATCATTTTGTACCGCGTTCGAATGCTGCCCCAGAGTATGGTCCGAAGAACGAGAACCTTGTTCAATCCGGCAGGGCTGTCGGCTTTTCAGGGAAAGCCGATTGTTTTTTAATACTTCCCCTTCCTTTGGAACGCCCGAGTCAACCCGGCCCGTGGTTTTGTTAAATATTCAACGATTCACTAAAACTTTCCACCTATGTGCAGTAAAAATATATCACAGTCGATCTACGTATGGCGCGATACTACGCCCCGTGTTGAATTTTCTTTAGGGAGGTTTCGGAGGGACTCTTGGGAATGCAGTACTGACCTATACTAAATATTTAAACGAAGGGCTGAGGCTTCCAGCGGATGAGTCACGATCCCTCGCCCCCATTCGTGCTTTACTCAAAGAGAAAGAGCCCCAAACCCTATATTCAATGATTTACGAATCGTTTACGCCATCTCTGCTTCCGTATGCTCGTTGTACTTGGCGTAGTCTAATAGCTCTGCGACCTCATCCTTGTTTTCGATCTTTATTGCAAAGATCCACCCATCACTGTACGGATCCTTGTTCACCGTATCAGGCACATCTTCTAGGGCCGTGTTCGCCTCGACCACCTCTCCTGAGAGAGGAGTGACAATGTCTGAAACGGACTTCACGGACTCTATCGAGCCCACTACATCGCCCTTCTTCACTTTTTTTCCCTTTTCAGGGATCTCGATAAAGACGACATCTCCGAGCTCGTTTTGCGCGTAATCTGTAATCCCTATTTTCGCGGTATCACCCTCTATATGAATCCAGAGATGTTCTTTGCTGTACTTTAAAGACTCGACCTCCATTTATGGCTCCTTACACTTTTTATTATCACATTAATCTATTAGATTTCCCCTGCGCGAACAAGCATTTTAGCTCCTGAGGACCCTTTCTCACAGTTCCGTTTCTCGAAACGTATTATTCTTTCAGCGTCTCTCTTATGCTTCGCACGATGCGGTCCGGGTTCGGCATGTTTTCCACCTCGAGCGGATGCGCCATCGGCGGTGTAATATCATAGCTCGAGATGATTCGTACCGGGGCCTTCATGTTCTTGAAACATGCGCGGGTGATCTCATGAGAGATGTGGCTTGCGAAGCTCGCCGTGTAGTACGCTTGAAGGACGATCGCAGCCCTCCCCGTCCTGTTTACCGATTTCGCCATCCCTTCCACATCGAGCGGAACCAGTGTCCTCGGGTCGACCACTTCGACCTGCACCCCGTCCTCTTTCTCCAGTATCTCAGCCGCCCTGAGAGTCCTGCTCACCATGTTGGAAAGCGCTACTACGGTGATGTCCTTCCCTTCCCTCATAACCCTCGCCTTCCCAAACGGTATCGTGTAATCTTCACCCGCAGGTACAACCCCCTTCTCGAGGTACACCATCTGGTGCTCGATGAAAAATACCGGGTTATCATCCCGTATTGCAGTCTTCAGGAGTCCCTTCATGTCGTAGGCGTTCGAAGGCATCGCCACCTTGATTCCGGGAAAGTGCGCTATCACGCTCTCGAGGCTCTGTGCGTGCTGCCCTGCATACCCCTTGCCTCCGCCTACAGTGGCCCGTATCGTCATAGGAACAGATGACTGTCCCCCAAACATGAACCGCGCCTTGGCAGCCTGGTTGCCCACCTGGTCCATCGCCTGCAGAACGAAATCTATGTACATCAGCTCAACGACCGGACGGAGACCCACCATCGAAGCCCCTACTCCGGTCCCGATGATCGCCGACTCCGATATCGCCGTGTTGAACACCCGGTCGCGACCGAATGTATCCAGAAGCCCGAGCGTCGCCTGGTACGCTCCTCCCTGCTCCGCAATGTCCTCTCCCCATACACAGACCCGCCGGTCCCGTATCATCTCCTCTGTGAGCGCCTCGAGCACAGCGTGCCTTGCCAGTATCTTGCCCTCCGAGTCCCTTGGAATCTTCCTCGGCTTCTTCAGAAGGAGGCCTGTCCTGTATTTATCCCCGATATCGTCCGACGCCGTATCCGCGTATACTCCGAACATGATGTCCTTTACTTCCGGGTCCCTGCTCTTCGCCGCGAGGATCGTGAGCTCGTGGAGCTTCTTGTACATACGGTCCCACTCGGCCTCAGTCTCATCTTCCGTGAGTATATCACATTCAATGAGCTCGTCCGCGAACCACTCCACAGGATCGTGCTGCCTCCATGCCTTCTTTTCATCCTCTGTGCGGTAAAGATTACCCTTATCCTTGAAGTTGTGCCCCCAGTAACGGTACGTGTTTGCCTCTATCAGCACCGGCCCCTCACCCTTCAGGCAAAGCTCCTTTGCCCTGCGTATCGCATCCCGAACGCTCAACACGTTCATCCCGCATATCGTTTCCGCATGCATCGCCTTGTCGTTATAGGCAAGCCCTCTCTGGGAGAGGTACTCGATCCCTGTTACTTCGCCTTTCTGCTGTCCTGTATACCCGTACTGATTATTCTCAACATAGTATATGATCGGAAGCCCGTGCTCGAACTGGGACATGGCGGCAAAGTTCATCGACTCGTGAGCGATTCCGTTGTTCATAGCACCGTCACCTACCATACACACAACGATCCGTTTTTCTTTCTGCTTCGCTACTGCAAGCGCCGCGCCGGTGGCTATTCCCAGTCCGCCGCCGACGATCGCGTTTGCTCCGAGATTGCCCACAGAGAAGTCGGCAACATGCATTCCTCCGCCCCTGCCCTTGCAGTAGCCGGCTTCCTTACCGAGAATTTCCGCCATCATACGGTAGATGTGGTAATCGATCACCGCATCTAGCGTTTTATCATACTTTTCTACGGAAAACCCGTTCTGTCCCGCCGTGCTGAGCACTTCTTTCAGCTCATCTTCGTTCATCTCATAGTATGCGAAGAGACCTTTTGCGATGCAGTGCCCGTGAGATCGGTGGTGTGCTGTGATATAGTCCTCCTTCTTCAGTGCACTGTTTGCGCCGCACTGCGCTGCTTCCTGACCGTAGCTCAGGTGGGTCGAACCTCTGAACTGATACCCTTCGTGCGGAACGAGACTCTTGTTCTCAAGGTCCCGCACCGTGAATTCAAACGCCCGCTGCGAGAGCATCGCCCTGTATATTCTCAGCGCAAACTCTTTCGTGATAAGCTTCTTATCCAACTCATCCTTCAGCTTCGGTGTGTACTGATAAAGAGGTATTTCAGGAAAGTGCAGCTTCATACCCTTTCTATGTATACACGGAGTAACATCTATGGTTTTCATCTTTTTCTCCTTGTATCGTTATTCGCTCTCGAGCTCTACAGTAGCGACCAATTTACACATTTTTTCCCACAAGCGCAAGCCCCATTCTATCACTGGTTTCTTATGACTACTAAGATATGCAAACGACACAACTCATAATTTCAAGATAACAGGCAGATATAGGACAGTAGACCAAGGGCGATCCAGCCTGTCTCATCAGGCGTATGAATATCTTCCGTGGGGTTTTACCTATTATTTATGAATCTGTACCTTTCATACTCTCAGCGATTCCTCGACAAAACTCTCCATCTCGTTTGTGGCCTTGCTGAACGACTTCGCAGTCGCCACAGTACAGGAGTGAGTATTGAACTGCGGCGGCTCGAGCCCTTCTGGGTCGTACGCATCCCTGAAATACTGAAATCTGTTCAGCTTCTCCAGCACTTCCCCAGGCACCGGCTCCTTCCACCCATCGGCATCAAACTCCATCTCCTCATACTCCGCATCCACCACGCTGATGTACTTCGGGGGACAGGTGAACACAGCAGGTGCACCGGCAAGCTTCTCAAAATGCCACAGCTCTTTCTTCCCTGCCACCTCAGGCCCGGGCCTCATCGAGCAGATCAGCATCTTGCTAAGGCTTCCGTTGTCCTCCATGTAC
>DATKZJ010000036.1:0-21125 GCA_035527995.1 Spirochaetota bacterium
TGATACGCCCGAACATCGTTGCCTTCGTTACGTGTAATATACAATGATTTTCACTGTAGTGATAACTACATAAGGTAGTTATCACTACCTTAGACCACCCGGCGAGCCTTTACAAGATGAGAACTGTCCAATCCCTCTTGCTCTTAGTGCAGTTTTCTCACAAATTGCATATATGTCCAATTATTTACAGAGTTTTATGAGAAATGGGGGTTAGGAGATCATGAACGGCAGGTAGTTTCATGGTATGGATCACTCAAAGACTCTCCGACCTATTCCGGTATCATGAATTTCCAGTAGCTATCGTTTTGTTTTTCCATATAAACGAGCGCTTCATGGATTTTGAGACATATAGGCTCGCCCTGCATGTTCTTACCTGAAGACGGCCGAAAGGGACTTTCTTATCTTTTTGGGTTTGACAGGTCGTGAGTTTAAAGTTATCATAATCAAAACTGCAAGCCTGTTTTCCCCGAAAAAGAGCGCAGTACATTTCCAACTGCCGCCGAAACAAGGATAAAGGGACACCATGGGAAGAAAAGAGCTATTACAAGAACTGACAGCAGACTACGAGTCGCGGTGCGGCAGATCGAAGGACCTCTTCGGCGAGTACAGCGGCACCCTTGTCGGAGGGGGAAGCCACAACCTGCGCCTCTTTTCACCGTTCCCTTTCTACGAAAGTATGTGCAGTGGTGCGAAGGTCACGGATATCGACGGCAACAGCTATATCGATTTCTGGCAGGGCCATTTCACGAACATTCTCGGACACAATCCGGATCCCGTGCTGAGGCCACTCTCGAATTTCATGAAAGCGGGGAGCTGTCTCATCACCGGGTTCCCCGGTGTATGCCAGGGAAAGCTCGCCGGTCTCATACTGAAGCAGACCGGCGCAGAACGCATTCGATTCACCACCTCCGGAACCCTCGCTACGATGTACGCGATGATGCTCGCCAGGGCTTTTACAGGACGACAGACCGTGATGAAGGTCGGCAGCGGCTGGCACGGCGCTCAGCCTTTTGCCCTGAAGGGTATATCTGTCTATGACAGAGGGTTCAGCTACATCGAATCCGAAGGCCTTTCTCCGGACCTCGACAGAATGATCCAGGTGACCCGTTTCAACGACATCGAGGACCTTGAAAGCACCTTCAGTCGGCACGGCAATCGTACAGCCTGCTTTATTATAGAGCCGTTTCTCGGTTCAGGCGGGTTCATATTCGCTTATCCCCGCTACCTCTCCCGTGCTCGTGAGCTATGCAGTGAATACGGTGTTCTCCTCATCGCAGACGAGGTGATATCCGGCTTCCGTTTCCATCCCGGGGGGCTCATGAATCTGTACGGAATCACCCCGGACCTCTCGACATTCGGCAAGATTATCGGGGGCGGAATGCCTGTCAGCGCAGTGTGCGGGCGACGAGACGTGATGGAGATCTGCGGCCCGAAGAATATGATGGAGAACAGGGTAAAATTTAACGGGGGTACCTTCAGCGGTCACCCATCATCCATGGTCGCAGGCTGCGCCTGCCTCGAGCACCTCATCGAGCATAAAGAGGAGATATACCCGAGGATTGGCGAGCTCGGAAACAAGGCGAGGAGTGGGATCGAACAAATATTCAGGACCCACGGTTTCAACGTCCGGTGCACCGGACATCCCTACCCATCCCTGAAGAAGAGCTCCATTGTAGGTGTCCACTTCCTCAAAGACGGCGTCGACGGGATCGATTCACCGGATCAGGTCCTGAACCCCGAGGTGTGCGACATCGAGCTCAGAGAAGTTCTCTTCAAGCTGGCCATGCTTCAGGAGGGCTTTAACGTGGTGCACGGATACGGCAGCATATCGACCGCCCACACGGATGAGGACATACAACGGTCTCTCGATGCGGTAGAGAGGATCGCCCGTCACTGGAAGAAGCACAACATCGTGTCACAGAGCACCTGAAAGCAGTCTAATACCCATTCCTTCGTAAAGGAATGGGTATTTTGGCGCTTTTCTCTCCATACACTTATCTAAAATACTGCAAAGCCGTTAATCAACTACGAGAAAACTGCACTCATCACAGTTTCTCACACAGGACTGGGGGGTTCAATCCCCGTTTCTCATGACCAACAGCAAACTGTAAGTAACGGGGCTTTTGGCGCTTTTTCCACCGTAAACATTATTTTTTATATAGAAACCCATTGCTATGCAATTTGCGAGAAAACCGCACTAAACGGCCTTTTATCTCCCGGTCCATTCCCTCATTACCCGCCTTATCCTCTCCTCGATCCTGTCAATAAACTCTTCAGATCCGCCTTCCCAGCCCTGTCCTGACCGGAGCGCGTTTTCCACGGCCTTCTCCACGCTCTGTGACACCTTGTCCGAGATTTCGTCCCACCCGGCCTTTTTCCGCCACTGCTTTTTCTTTCCGATCCGGGCGATCCATCCCATGGATATGAAGATACCGATGACAAATCCGAGATCGTACTGCCACCCTCTGTTGTTGACCTCGTACAGGCCTACCTCATCTGTGAAAAGGCTCACGATGAAGGTAACGACAATGATGAAACCGTGCCACACCCCCGCCCAGAATCCGGCAGTAGCGGACGGGGGCTGCTCCTGTCCCCACCTGTCGTTACCTGGAGCGCACCCGAAAGCGAGAACTGCAACAACCGCAAGGGCGATGACTGTAAAGAATATCCCTCTTTTCACCACACCATCTCTCCTCTCTTTCGACGAATAGGTTACTTTACTCCGGCTTTTGCCATGTGTCAATCTCTCTTCCAATTTACCCTTTACAATCCACCTGCCCCGTGGTATCTGTATAACGTGCTGTTACAGGTTAAGGAGCGGAATAATGTGTGCTATAGGCTACCACGAGATATACAAGATACTCGAACAGACGCCTGTCATCTCGACCCACGAGCACCATCTAGAAGACAGCAGCCAGATCGAGCTCACGCTCGACGGCATCTTGGAGCAGTCGTACGTGGGCTGGCAGGGCATACCCACAGGAACAACAAAGAGCTCGCGCAAGCGGTTTCTGGAGCAGGTACGGTACAACTCATACTTCGTCTGGCTCGAAAAGGGGCTCGCAAGGCTCTACGACTTCGGGGGCAGGATCACAGCCGAAATCTGGGATGACCTGTCAAAGCAGATTAAAAAGAGGCACAGCGACCCCGAAGCCCATAAAATCATCCTGAAAGAGGAGTGCCGCTACCTGAGAGGCCTCTCGGATATATACTGGCATACTGGATCGGACCTCGGACACCCAGACCTCTTTACACCGGTTGTTCGAACGGACATGTTCGCGGCCTGCTTTCATCCTTCCATCCGAGACCATGACGGAAACTCTCCGTGGGAGTTTTTCCCGCTAGAGGGGCTCACCTTCGGTGAGTACATCGACACGGTGCTTGACTTTCATCGTACCATGGTGCAGAAGGGAGCGTGCGCATTCAAGCTCGCCGCAGCGTACGAGAGGCCCCTTTTGATTAACCCCGTGGATTTTGAAAAAGCGGCAAAGGTCTACATGGCGGACCCGGAAGAGGTCACGAGGGAACAAAGACTCCTGTTCGGCGACTATATCATCAACCGGGTATGCGAGCTTGCCTCCGAGCTTCGGGTCCCCTACCAGGTGCACACCGGGCTGGGAGAGCTTTCCGGATCGAACCCCATGCTGTTTGAGAACACCATCATGCGGTACCCGGATACGAGGTTCGTTCTTTTTCACGGCGGGTACCCCTGGTACCACGAGATCGGCGCTCTCGCGCACAACCATCCAAACGTGCTCGTGGACATGGTATGGCTTCCTCTCATAAGCACCAGCGCCGCAGCCCGGGCCCTGCACGAGTATATCGAGGCCGTTCCTTCAATCGACCGCATCGCATGGGGGAGCGACAGCTGGACATCGGAGGAAGCACTCGGAGCGCTCCTGGCGTATCAGCACGTGGTCGCGACTGTGCTCTCGGAAAAGGTCAGTGACAGGTATATCGATGACAGTGACGTATGCGATATCGCAGAAAAGCTCCTCTACCGAAACGCAAAAGCAATATACAATTTATAGCCGGAACTTTCTTGGGTCTACGACTGTCTAAATGGGAAAGAAGAGAGATATTTCAACAGCGCAGGAAGCCGAGCTCGATCTCGTAAAAAGATTTCAGGAAGGAGAGGGGCGCGCTTTCGACGAGCTCGTTCTCCGGTATCAGGACACTGTGTTCCGTATATGCCTTCGATTCTTCAGAGATTACGAGGAGGCGCGCGACTGCGCCCAGGACACATTCGTCAGGGTGTACAGGTCGATCGGGAGGTTCAGGTTCGAGTCGAAATTCTCGACCTGGCTTTTCCGGATAACCGTCAATACCTGTAAAAACACCCTCTCCTCCAGGCAGTACAGAAAGAGACGGGAGACGATCAGCCTGGACCCGTCAGACGGTTCTGACGGAAGACCGGTTGAGGTAGAGAACGGCCGATGGTCTCCGCACGGAATTTACGAGAAAAAGGCCCAGAAAGAAACAATAGAGAGGGCGGTACAGAGACTCCCGAAGGACCAGAGGACGGTGGTTATTCTTCGCGATATCGAGAACCTGCCGTACGAGGAGATTGCAGATATCACAGGGTTCCCACCGGGCACCGTAAAATCCAAGCTCTTCCGGGCAAGAAAAAAGCTCGTGGAGGAGTTAAGAGGGATCTTGTAGGATGAAGTGCAAAGAGGAGAGAAGGCTCTTGAGCGTGTATATCGACGGCTCTTTGGACAAGGAGAGGACCGCCGCGCTCGAAGCGCATATCGCGGGATGTGAGCGCTGCAGGCATGAGCTCGAACTCCTTACGGCCTACAGAGAGAAGATGGTTTCGCTTAAAGAGGCGAAAGCGCCCTCAGGCTTCATCGAGGGGGTCAGAAGCAGGATCGAAAGCGCCGAGAAAGAGGGCTCGAAGAAAAAACCTCTGTTTTCTTTGCCCCGGATAAAGGTACCGCTTGAGCTTGCAGGTGCGCTCGCTGTAGTGCTCATCGCAGTCGTTATATTCAGGAATGTCATTCCCCAGAAAGAACAGCCTCCTGTACCAGCTGTTATAACTGCCCCTGAAAAGACAGAGGAGATTGCCGATCCGGCCAAGCAGGAGGGGCCCTTATCCTCGCAGGAGCAACCGCTTTCGCGAAAGAAAGAGACTCCACAGCCTGCCGTGACAGAAGAGAGAACACCCGTCGGCGAAAGCAGGGATGAATTAAAGGTACCGGCCGAAAAGAGAAAAGCCGACAGTCTTGAAGCCAGGGAAGAGGTTCAGGGGCTTTCGAAAGATATGGAGACGCTCGAAGAAAGATCGGTCGCTTCTCGAGCGGAGGACAAGCGTACACTCCCACTGCCGTCAGGGCCCCCCGCCCCGGTCGACCTCGCCCTCCTTGTCTTTCTCCCTCCGGTACCGGAAGAGGCTGTTTCCAAGAGGCTGATGAGGGCCGAGGGTATCTCTTCAGAAGAAGCCGTCGAGGATGAAAAGGAGGAATACGCTCCGAAAAGGGGCGGCGTTCTGAAAACGAGCACCGAAGATCTCTCCGAGAGGATAAGAAGAATCGTCGAGGATCTCGGCGGAATGGTCCTTTCTCTAGATTACGACGGGGAACATGACTTCCCGAGCTATGTCACCGTACAGATCCCTGCCTGGCAATACGGGAAGTTTCTGGAGGAGATAAAAGCTCTCGGCGAACCGAAAGGCCCGACTCCCGATCTCCCTGATGACGTAAAGGACCAGATTGCGGTCAGAATAGAGCTCCTTGAGCCGACACGAGGCTTTCAATAATTGTCTTTCTCCGGTTCATTTAAAATCACGAGCTGACTGTACGTAAAATAACGGTATTGTGAGATGATCCTTAATAACAGACGGTGCGACGAAAGCTGTGAAATGTGTATAAGGCATTCCTCAAGGATCGCCATCCGGTATCCAGACTTAAGAAATTACGATGATCCCGGTCCTGTCTTACACTACGGTTGATTTCATGTTATCAGGAGAGCGGCTCGATTTATTGCTTTGTATGTTATCACGTAACATTATGAGAAAACGGCTTTAGAAGCAGTTTTTTACCGCTTAAAACTCTCTTCCCCCTTCTGTTAAAACCCGGACCTTTAGTGCGGTTTTCTCATAGATTGTTATACAATCAGATTGCTATGCAATCAGATTGCATAGCAATGGGTTTCGATGTAAAAAATAATGTTTACGGTGATTTGTGAAAAATGGGGGTTAGAAAGAGTAACCCCTGCCTTTACTGCTCTGTACAATACTACCTGTTGCCGCGAAAGAGATACGCCATGATCCTGTCTCTAATGGCCTCTCCCATTGGGCCGAACTGTATATGAAGCACATTCCCTGAAAGCCGTACGACGATTCCCCTGACCCGAACAGGAGGACCTGTCTGCAGGGGAAACGCCACCTCCACCTCCTCTCCCCTGCCGATCGCTCCGGGAGGAGCTCTCAAGCTCGCGCCTCCTCCTCCGAGCTCCCTCAGCGTGGTCCTCATCCACTGCTGTCCTCTCTCCGCTTTTCGTACCATGACAGGGAGCGACGTACGTCTCCTGTAAAATTTCCGCCGCTGCACCCGCTGAATATCCTCAGCATGTTTGAGCCGGATCATCCCGCACTCGACGCGTCCTGCAGATGTCTTGAAGCCGTACAGTCCGCTCTCCTTCTGCAGAAGCACCCTGACAATCGAGCCGGGAGAGGGCAGACCGGACTTTTTTTCCACGGAAACAAGAAAAAATCGGTCTTCAAGCTTTACGATACTGCCGTAAATCTTTCTTTTTCCTTCAACAATAACAAGCCCGGTTCCCGGGGGAAGCTCCGCTGTCGAGTGCGGTATGCGTTCGGGGCCTTCGGCCCTGAACCCGAGCTTTACGCGCAGGGAGGAGAGGACCGGGGAAGGTACGGATTCCGATTCCCCCAATCTTCTTACGCACCTGTTGAAGACATGAGCGCTTCCAAGAATCTCGAACAGTTTCTGCCCCTTCCCCCTGTGTGTGACGAGCTTTTCCAGAAGCTCGATCTCAGCCGGCAGGAGCCGCTTCATCCGTATGAGCCTCTCGGCGATCCTCCTCTCCCTCCTTTCTGTCTCCTCTTTTTTTTTATTCGCCTGGCGGAAGGAAAAAATCATGAGGAATAACAAAAACCCGATAACGACGAGGATCGAGGCCGCTATCTCGAGGGGGCTTCGATCGAAGCCTTTCGAGATCTCCCTGAATATGTATGTCAGCTTTTCTTCGTCGAGGACGAGGATTCGGACTCCTCCTGAAACAGTCTATATCGTAACGATACCTCATGTCCTGCCCAGAAGAAAGAAAAAAAGATGGAACTTCTCAAGAGCTTTCCCTGTCTAAAAAAGAAAAGAAGAGGAAAGGAGAAGATAATGAAGCGAGCTTCGATTATATCAGGAATCTGCGTTTTGTTGATCTTTGTCGCAGCAGTGCCGTTATTGAGCGATGGGGTACTGATCGTGGACCGTACGGATTTTCAGCCCGGAACGCCCTCGAAACAGCCTCTCACAGTGAAGTATCACCGTGTGAGCGTCGAGATAACAGACCAGGTTGCCACGACGAGGATCGACCAGGTGTTCAAAAACAGCCATGATGCCGACCTCGAGGGAACGTACATCTTTCCCCTCCCGGAATCCTCGGCAATCACCGAGTTCTCTCTATGGATAAACGGTAAAAGGACCGGAGGCGAGGTCATGGACAGGGAGAAAGCAAGGAGGATATACGAGGACATAGTGAGACAGATGATAGATCCCGGGCTCCTGGAGTACGTGGGCCGCAACATGTTCAGGGCGCGCGTCTACCCAATACCGGCGAAGGGCGAAACGAGGATCGAGCTGGAATACACGGAAACACTCCGGTACGATGCAGGCCTCGTCCGCTACGTATATCCGCTCGACACGGAGAGATTCTCTCCGGATCCCATCGAAGAGGTCACAATCTCCGCCGAGATCAGCTCGAGCGTGCCTCTAAAATCCGTCTACTCTCCGAGCCACGAGATCGACACGAGAATCGAGACCTACGGTGCGGTCGCAGGGTATGAGGATTCTTATGTCAAGCCGGACACGGATTTCGTGCTCTACTACACGGTCTCTGAGAAGGACGTGGGCGCAAACCTCCTTGCCTACAGGGAGGAGGGCGAAAAGGGATACTTTCTGCTGCTCCTTTCACCCGGACAGATCGAAGGTCCCACGCTGAAAAAGGACATCGTCTTCGTTCTCGACACTTCCGGGAGCATGAGGGGACCGAAGATAGGGCAGGCAAAGCGGGCCCTTTCATACTGCATCGAGCGGCTCGGCGACGGAGACCGTTTCAGCGTGATAGGGTTCGCGACAGGGGTCGATCCCATGGAAAGCGGCCTTGTGACAGTGAATGAAAAGACGAGAGAGGCGGCCCTGGCCTTTGTCGATGAGTTCTCTGCGAGGGGCGGGACTAATATCGGGGAGGCGCTTCTCGAAGCGACAGGGACCGTCACTGGTTCTGAGCCGGAAGGTCCTTTGTCCAGGCCGAGGATCATCGTGTTTCTGACGGACGGGGAGCCTACGGTCGGGGAAACCGACACCAAGCGAATTCTCTCGAAGCTCGAGGACGCAAACAGGGCGGGGGCAAGGATATTCGTATTCGGCGTCGGCGATGACGTCAACACACACCTCCTCGACAGGATCTCTATCGAGCACCGCGGCATATCGGAGTACGTAGGCCCGGATGAAAAGATAGAGCGGGTCATCTCATCCTTCTATACCAAGATATCCGAGCCTGTTCTCTCGGATATCGAGCTCGACTGGGGAAGGGTCGAAACGAGCGGGATATTTCCGGTGGTGCTGCCGGACCTGTTCAAGGGGACACAGCTCGTTCTGCTCGGAAGGTATGAGGGCCGCGGAGGCACGGCCGTCTCTCTCGAGGGCAGCGTCGAAGGCAGAAGGAAAGAGTTTGTATACGAGGTGAGCTTTCCCGGGGAAGAGAAGAAAAACGATTTCATCCCCAGGCTCTGGGCAATGAGAAAGATCGGCTATCTCATGAATGAGATCCGTCTCAACGGAGAAGATCCCGAGCTCATAGATGAAATAGTCTCTTTAAGCAAGGAACACGGTATCATGACACCCTACACATCGTTTCTTGTACTCGAAAACGAGGCGGAGTATGACCGATTCGGAATATCCGAACCAAAGGCCGAGATGATCCGGGATAGCGGCAGAAAGTACAAAGAAGCCATGGATGAGGAGGTGGGGTCGGGATCCGTCGCCAGGGCGACCGACATCCTTGCCCTGAAACAGGCGACCGTTCAACAAGCGCCTGCATCGAAAACTGTGACCTACGCAGGCAAAAAGGCCTTCTACCTCAAAGACGACAGGTGGATCGACTCTGAGTACACCTCAGACTTGAAAACCGTGCGGGTGAAGCTTTTCTCGAAAAAATACTTCGACCTCATCAAAAAAGTACCCGAGCTCGGAAAGTACCTTGCGCTCGGAAAAAGCGTGACAGTAGTGTACAAAGGAAAGTGTTACAGAATAGACGAATAATCCATGAGGAGGCTTCAAAATGAGAACCATCACATTTCTTACGATTGGACTTACCCTTACCATTACCCTGTTCGGATTCGCCATCGCACATCCGGCCAGGGCCGAAACCGAAGTACCGAAGGTCGAGGTGGTCTTCTGCCTCGATACGACCGGTTCGATGTCCGGCCTCTTAGAGGGCGCGAAGCGGAAGATCTGGGGAATCGCGAACCAGATCATCGCGGGGGAGCCCATGCCCAGTCTGTCAATCGGGCTCGTCGGTTACCGCGACTACGAGGACGAGTATATTACCAAGATCTACCAGCTCAGCAGCGACCTGGACACTGTGTTCGAAAACCTCACAGGCTTCAGGGCCGACGGCGGAGGGGATACCCCGGAACACGTGAACAAGGCCCTGTGGGACGCAGTCAACAGCATAGGCTGGAGCAGCGACGAGAAGACACTGAAGATAGTATTTCTCGTCGGGGACTGCCCGCCGCACATGGACTATGACGACGGGTACGACTACCGTAACGAATGCAGGGATGCAGTGATTAGGGACATAATCGTCAACACTGTCCAGTGCGGGGACAGCAACGAGACCGTGCGGTACTGGAAAGAGATCGCCAGGCTCGGGGAGGGGAGGTACGCAAAGATCGAACAATCCGGAGGGATGCAGGAGATAGAGACCCCGTACGATGCCGAGCTTGTATCATTTAGCTCGAGGCTCGAGGACACGGTGATAGCCTTCGGGTCGAGGTCGGAGATCGCCAAAGCGGAGTCCCGGAAGAGGATGGTGGAGACGATGGCTCCAGAGGCTGCAGCGGACCGCGCAGCATACAAGTCAAGAGACGGTAGAATCGGCGGATACGACCTCATCGATGCCCTCAAGAACAATGAGGTCGAGCTCGAAAACCTCGATAAGGATGAAATCCCGGCGGAGATGAGGAAGATGAGCCTCGGTGAGAAGAGGGCTTACCTTCTTGATAAGCAGAAGGAGAGAACGGCACTCATGCGGGAGATCCAAAAGCTCACGGGAAAGAGAAGCGAGTATATAAGAGAGCATACGAAGAGCTTCTCCGATGGAGACTCTTTCGACGAAGCGGTAAAGCTCATCATAGCAAAGCAGGCAAAAGAAAAAGGTATCCTCTACAGATGAAGCGAGGAACTAACAGCGCGACAGGAAGCTTCGCTTCAAAGAAGTGAGTTTCCTGTCGCTTTTCTTTATACCCTTGACCTTTCGAAAAATTTATTTACTATGTGTGTAACGGAAAATCATACTCAAAAAGACGGAGCCTGCCCATGCCTGACAGCAAGACACTTATTCTCATCAAACCGGACGGACTCAGCAAATCCCTCACAGGTAACATACTCACGAGGTTCAGCGAGACGAGGCTCCAGATCGTTGCAGCGAAGATGGTGAGGGTATCCCGCGAGCTCGCTGACAAGCACTACGAAGCGCACAAGGACAAGCCGTTCTACGGCGAGCTCATCGACTACATCATGGGAAAGCTCCACAAGCGGCACAAGGTGATGGCGCTCGTGTACTACGGAGAGAACGCAATCGAGAAGATCCGTGAAATCTGCGGCCACACCAATCCCGAAAAGGCGGAGCCTGAGTCTATCCGGGGCCAGTACGGCCGCATCTTAACGACAGGTGTCTTTGAAAACGTGGTTCATGCAAGTGACTCGCCCCAGTCCGCAGAGCATGAGATCAAGCTCTGGTTCGAACCCGACGATATCATCTTCGACATCTACCCCTCAGAGGAAAAAACGTTCAAAGAGTATAAAAAGAGGGTGTGGAAGGACTAACTATCTTTTATAGAACAATGTTACTTTTTCCATGTTTTTATTGATTACAAGCAGCCGCTGTAAATCGTTTTTAATCATCATACCGTACCACAGTAGCGTCACAACGATAATACTACGCATGATCCTTTTTTATCTACAGGCACGCGATTACGCCGGTTATCCACTAATCAAGGATCAAAAATGCGCTCTCTGATATCAAAAGAGTACTAAATGAGCATCACAGACAGCATAAAAAAGGCCCTTTCATCCTGCGCCGATCCCAAAAAGGCCGCGCATCTGCAGAGGTTCTTCAGGACTGGTCCGGGGGAATACGGGGAGGGCGACCGTTTCTTAGGGATAAAGGTACCGGACGGGAGGGCGGTGGCGAAACGGTACTATAAAGACGTATCGTTTAACGGCATCGGCGAACTTCTCGAAAGTGAAATCCACGAGCACCGGCTCACCGCCCTCTTCATGCTGGTGCTGAAGTTCGAGAAGTCCCGGGATGAAACCGAAAAAGCGAGGATCATCGATCTCTACCTGAAGTACCTCGATCGTGTAAACAACTGGGACCTCGTCGACTCTTCGGCACCGAAGATCCTGGGAGCATGGCTGTTCGATAAAGACAGGGCGTTGCTCTACGAGCTTGCACGCACAGGACATCTCTGGCGGCAGCGCGCTGCGGTTCTGTCGACGTTCTACTTCATAAAGCATGGCGATTTCTCCGATGCCCTGCAGATTGCAGAGCTTTTGCTCGGCCACCCGCACGACCTCATCCACAAGGCCGCAGGCTGGATGCTGCGTGAAATAGGAAACAGGGACAGAGAAACGGAAGAGGCGTTCCTGAAAAAGCACTACAAAAAGATGCCGAGAACTATGCTGCGGTACGCGATCGAGAAGTTCGAGCCGGAGATAAGATCTCGATATTTGAACGGTTCGAAGTGACAGCATGGCATCGGGAACTCTTCCTACGTTGTACAAGTCCAGACGAAATTCCATTAATTTCTCGCGAGAAGGTCCTTTTTCTTCTGCCTGAACTCTTCATCAGTGATTGTACCGTTTTCGTTCAGCACTTTGAGCCGCTCGTCATATCAAAGAAAGCTGGAAAAACATCCACATCCCCATACTGTATCTCTATAGCGACATTTTTCCCTGACCCGTTTGTGTACACCTGGCCATTCTGGTCGATCGCGCGTACCGTGATCCGCACTGCAACGTCGTTGATGCAGCTATACTCGAACCCGTCCGGCCATACGATCTCGAAACGGTCCAGGTATTTAGAGGTCTCCCCTATGTCCACCGCGGCGCCGCAGGAAAGAAGCAATGCCGCTGAAACCCCCAGGATAAGAGATACAGATACAATACTGAGCCATATCTTTTCGATTGATATGTACACATTAAGGGCCTCCTATACTCGCGAACACAATGAAGATCAGGTATCGGGGTCGGTACTTCGTGTGCAACCGGGACTGTTGGATTAAATGGAGGGCAGGCCTTTCCCGGCTGCATGCCAGGAACAGATCTCTATTTAAAATTATTTATTCATATAAACTTTAGTGACTTTATCTTTATTGCTTTCTGTAATTATAAAGGTATTTTACATTGGATTGCAATAAAATATTTTTGCTAATATTCCGGTTTGGGCCGTCGGCAACCACACTCATGCTCTCTGCCCGGACAGCAGGATTTCAGATACTCTACATCTCTATCAGCTGAACACGCCGTTTCTTCCTGCGGAAAAAATTGATGAAAATGAACCTCATGAAAACCTGAGAACTCTGCCATGACAAAACAGACTGTGAGCCCGGCACCTGTTGGAAAACAGGTCAAATTACTTTTCAAAATATCCACTTTGGTATTATTTTTTTTCAGTTCCCGGTCATTACCGGAATAATAAATAGATTTTTATGGGGATGCGTTCAGCATACATCCAGCGAGGAGGAGAAATCCGATGAAACAGGAAAGAGAACCGACGGGAAGGATACTCGGGGCTGACGAAATATCGGAGGAGACCCTGAGGAAGGACCTCGAACGGTACATTGTCAAGGCACGCGAATTCGGTGCAACGGATGCCGCTGTCGTGCCTTCGAGAGCGGTTGTCGTTGACGAGCGCGTACGCCTCAAATGCTCCCAGCCGAGGTGCTACCTCTACGGCGAGGAGCCGTACTGCCCACCCTACACACCGGAGCCTGAGTTCATGCGAAAGGCGCTGTCACGGTATAAATGGGCGGTTCTCGTGAAAAACGAGGTGGTTCCCCCTGAAGACTTCACCGACAGGGGACAGTGGTTCAAGGGACACATAAAGCACCAGAAAAAGACAAACGAGATAGTCTCGAAGATCGAGTCCCTCGCATATGTCGACGGATACTACTTTGCGCTCGGATTCGGCGCAGGCGGCTGCAAGACGACCCTCTGCGACGGGGAGCTCTGTCTCATGCTGGACGGAGGCAGGTGCAAGTTTCCTCTCAAGGCACGGTCTTCAATGGAGGCGATGGGGATAGACGTCTTCGACATAGTCAACAAAGTAGGATGGGAGATATACCCCTGTCACGGGAGCGATTCGGGGCACTACGTCCCCTGCGGTGTATCGGTTGGAATAGTATTCATCAGCTAAAAAGCTCATTAACAGGTATATAATAGGAGATAGATCTATGAAGGATATAATGGATGAGTTGAAATCATACATTCGGGAAAACGACCCGAGAAAGGGGGCGAAGCTCGCAAGCACGTTCGACTACCGAAGGCTCCAGCTCCGCCTGCTGAGAGAGATACTTGTCGAGCTCAGGAAGATCAACAAGAATGACGGCGGCGCGGAAATCGAAGAATGATAGGGAAATCGCTGTTAAATCCTCCATGGTAACAGTATCGAGCGGCGGGATACCGCTGCTGTTATCAGGACAGCCTTTTCAAAAGGTCTCATTTGCCGCCCTGATAGAAAATCCCTCAACCGTATATATCCGTAGTGTCCCATACATATAGACTGTTTTTTTAGATTCCCCATTTTTTCATTGACATTTCAACAGATTACGATTATCGTAATCGGCAATATTTTCGTATCCAGCCGTTCTTCATAAAAAAACAGTACATTTTTCACCTTCTATATGCATATCCAGAAGAACTCGACATACTCGGGAGAGTTCAGGACCCTTGAGTCGGACGGAAGATGGATGTGGTTTCCTGTAAACCCTCTAAACGCCGGCGATCCGGACTCGTATACAAACCCGCACCTCCCGGACGCGATGTCCCCGTCTACCCTGTCGACTAAGTAGTTACCCACGACCTCGGCGCTTCCTATGGAATCGTACCAGCGCAGATCGTAGGAGAGCTTTTTCTCATCGCCAAGCGACATGATCACGTCTATCGCGGTAATGACTCCCTCCTGAAACTGGTCATTCCGGAGATCGTGGGGCTCGACTATGACATTCTCGAATTCAAACCTTGCCGTAGGGCCTCGTATTATGACCCTCGGGATGACCACCTTGCCGCTGTTTTTTTTCCTCTTTCTTTTATCCTCTTCTCGTAATGGCACATAGATACTCTCTATCTCATCCCTTTCATACTGTGAAAGCCTGATGTGCATCCTGTCCTTGTACGGGGAGTGGTCCATACGAAACACGTTGTTCTCCGACCACCCCCGTCGTAGTATGCGGTGTACCAGTAGTTTGTTTCACCGTTTATGGAGCCTATCACATGGGTATTCATACGATCGTCGAAATGGTATTCGAGATCGATGATCTCCCTCTCTGAAAGGTGCACGAGAACATCAAATACAGAGAAGTGGCCATCCCTGAATATATCGTTTCTCACAGAAGAGACCTCTGCAGGATCGAAATCGAAATCTCCAAACGGCTTGATCGTGACCCTCCCCTGCAACGTATACCCTCAAGTCCTGTACAGAGCCGAGTATTCTGTTCTCTTTCATATCTGAAGGAGCAGCCTCCTCATTCACCGGAACAACCTCCTCCCCAAAAAGCTCCCTGCTCTCTGGAGGCTCTTTTGCCGAGCAGCCGGCAAGAATGAGAAGTGAAACAATAGCTGCACCAAATAAAACCGGTATTTTCATCCTCCTCTCCTCCTTGTGAATTGGTAACGGCATATCTCTTTAGCTACCGATCTGCTGTCGTAATTATCCGCATACGAAATTCATCGTATGCTACTTCCCGAAACGAACCCTGTTTTTTTCTTTCTTTCGTCCGGCCATACTCCTCGTCACCGCTGCTATCCATTTGAAATGAAGGACAAGGTGAACCAGCACGAACAACCCGATTGCGGCTCCCGCATATTTATGTATCTCCGTTATCGCATAGGTCGGCAGATATACGCCGATATCAGCGAGCCACAGTAAGAGCCTCTTGTATTTTAAAAGTCCTGTTACAAGCACGAGGAGAAAAGAGACCGCCATACCCACGTCTATCCAGTAGTTAAGTATTTTTCGATTCATCTCTCACCTCATCTCCAAAACAGCGTCGGTGAACACACCGTTGCTCCAGTCACACGCCCCATTATCCGGTAACCACCAGTCTTCTCTTGCGCTATATTATCCTATATAAATAGACTACATATGGACACCGATTCTTACCTGAAAGATTCAACGACCCATTCTCATGGCGGTCGAGAGATGAAAGAGACGCTCCTCTATGAGAAAAGAGAAGACAAGAGCACGAAATGCCGGGTCTGCCAGCGCCGCTGTATAATAGACAGTGGAAAATACGGATACTGCCGCACACGCTACAACAGGGAAGGAACGCTCCTCTCGCTCGCATACGGACAGGTGTCGTCACTATCGTACGCTCCGATCGAGGCAAAGCCCCTCTTTCATTTTTACCCGGGATCTCTCTGGCTTTCCGTGGGGACGCTCGGCTGCAACTTTTTCTGCCCGGGGTGCCAGAACCATGAGATCGCGCATGACGGGTTCGGATATCACCCTGATTCCAAACAGCGCCAGACTCAGTATATCCCGCCCGAAAAGCTCGTGAAGCTCGCACTCGTGCGGCTCGCACAGACCAAAGCCGGCACAGGCTCGAGCCTGCGGGGGCTTTCGTTTACCTATAACGAGCCTGCGGTGTGGTTCGAGTACTCGCTCGACTGTGCACGGCTTGCTAAAAAAGAGGGGTTTCTGATCAACTGGGTAACAAACGGTTTTCTCACAAAAGAAGCACTCGATGAAATCGGCCCCCTTCTCGATGCGTACAGGGTGGACATAAAGGGCTTCAGCCCTGCTATGTACGAAAAGACGGCACATATATCACGGTTCGAGGGAATACTCGATGTAACAGAACGCGCGAAAAAAAAGTGGCAGCACCACGTGGAGATCGTCACCAACATCATTCCGAAATGGAACGACGATGTTGAAGGGCTCGAGAGTATCGCCCGCTGGATTGTACGCGCCCTGGGCCCGGACACACCGTGGCACGTCACACGCTTCGTACCCCGCCACGATCTTTCGAATATCGAACCTACGCCTACTGAGACACTGGAGAGGGCGAGGAGAATCGGGCTCGACTGCGGTCTGCGCTATGTGTACATAGGAAACGTGCCGGGTCACCCCGCGCAGCACACCCTCTGCCCGGAGTGCGCCCTGCTTCTGGTAGAACGCGACCGGTTTACAGTGAGAAGCCTCGTTCTACAAGAGGGAGCGTGCCCGGAATGCAAGACTAGGATATCAGGGAGGTGGAAATAAAGTGGGCCTCTGTAAAAGGTGCAACAGACAGTCCGATAGTATCTCTTCTGTTATCGGTGTATGCGCAGACTGCATCCGCTCACATTTCTTATCTGTAAAAGAGCATGTAGAAACCGTTCACAGACGCACGAGGAGGAGGTTCGGGCTCCCTGAAATACCCCCGAGGGCCGAAGGGGGAGTCTCGTGCGGTATCTGTGTGAACAGCTGCGTTATTCCGGAAGGCGAAAGAGGGTACTGCGGAGTGAGGATCAACAGGGAGGGGCGTCTTTTGGGTATAACCCCGAACAGCGGCCTGCTCGATTCTTATTACGACAGTCTTCCCACCAACTGCGTTGCCTCCTGGGCATGTCCCGCAGGCTCGAGCAGCGGCTACCCGGTATTCTCGTATGCGGAAGGCCCAGAGTACGGCTATAAAAACCTCGCGGTCTTCTTTAACGCATGCTCGTTCAACTGTCTCGGCTGCCAGAACTGGCACTTCCGCGATAAATCCGAAGCGGTCGTCGGAGATGTATCCGCCAGGGCCCTTGCCGACAGGGTTGACGGCAGGACATCCTGCATATGCTTCTTCGGAGGTGACCCCACTCCGCAGCTCCCGTACGCAGTCGAGGTTTCCAGGCTCTCCCTTGCAAAGCTCGCCGAAAACAAGAGAGCGCTCCGAATATGCTGGGAAACCAACGGGAGCATGAACGAGGGGCTCTTAAAACAGATGCTTGTTCTTTCGCTCGGAAGCGGCGGTTGCGTGAAGTTCGACCTCAAGGCGTGGGACGAGGGATTGCACATCACGCTCACCGGAATTACGAACAGACGGACCCTGAAAAATTTTGAGACAGCCTCCCTCTACTGCGCAAAGAGGAAGACTCCCCCTCTCCTCTATGCGAGTACACTTCTCGTCCCCGGATATGTAGACGAAAAAGAGGTGTCGTCTATCGCCCGGTTCATCTCGTCACTCGACCCGCATATCCCCTATTCGCTCCTCGCTTTCGCCCCTAACTTCTACCTTCACGATCTTCCGTACACATCGAAGAGTGACGCAGAAGCCTGCCTCGACGCTGCGAAAACGGCGGGGCTTACCAACGTCAGGCTGGGAAACACAAGCATCCTGCAGTAAACGGATTATTTCCTGATAAGCGGCATGTATACTGCTACGACAGATCTACCCATCGCCGGGATGAAAAAGACTGCACATCAGATTGAGGTCACGTTTTCTCGCACCTTAATATGCAATCTATTCTTGACCGCTGTTGTGCAAAATAATATAGTAGTAATACTAAGTAATACTTATACGGAGATGACGATGAAGGCAAAGAAAAAAGAGGAGATCATAACCTTCAAGGTCGACGAGGAGCTCGCCCATGCCATGGAAACCATTCCGAACAGGTCTGAATTCATAAGGTCTGCGATCCTGGCTTCTCTCGACTCGACATGTCCGCTCTGCATGGGGACGGGAAAACTCACCCCCAGGCAGAAGGTCCACTGGGAACGGTTCAGCGAAAACCATGCCGTACAGGAGTGCGGAAACTGCCACGCCTACCATATCGTCTGTTCCGTGCCGGGGAAATGAAAATGAAGATAATTCGTCATGTTTTCACTGCCATCCTGCTTGTGCTCCCGGCCTGCATCGCAGCGGGGGGTACAAAGGGTGAAGAGGCCGACCTGTCGGCAGTGAGAGCGTTCGTGAGCATACTCCCGCAATCCTACTTTGTGGAACGCATCGGCGGCATGAGGGTACGCGTCGAGGTCCTCGTGGAGCCGGGAAAAAGCCCGCACACCTTCGAGCTCACACCGAGACAGATGACCGCGCTCGGAGAAGCGGACCTCTATTTCGGCATCGGGTTTCCTTTCGAGGAGCGTCTACTGAAGAAGATTCAGAACGCAAACCACCGGTTTGAGCTCGTTCGAACCGACAGAGGGATAGAGAGAAGGCCGCTCGACGGGCACTCCCGCAATCATGGGAATGAAGGAGAGCCTGATCCTCATATATGGCTGTCCGTACCGGAGATCAGGGTCCAGGCATCCAACATATATGAGGCATTGGTGAAAAGGGACCCTGAATACAAAGACGTGTACAGGAGGAATTTCGAAGACTTCATGAAAGACCTCGACGGCGTCCACGCAAGGCTGTCGAGGACCTTCGAACCGTACAGAGGTCTTCCTTTCTTCGTCTTTCACCCTTCTTTCGGCTATTTTGCCGACCTTTACGGTCTGCATCAGGTTCCGATCGAGATCGAGGGAAAGGGCCCCACCCCGAAGCAGCTCGAGAGCCTGATAGAGGAAGCAAAGAGTCAAGGGGTCAAAATCATCTTCGTTTCTCCTCAGTTCGATCGGAAGGGGGCCGAAACGGTTGCTGGTGCGATAGGCGGAACCGTCGTTGCGATCGACCCTCTGGCGAAGAACGTCCTGGAGAACCTCGAGAATATTGCCGCAGAGATAGAAAAATCGCTGGAACAGTATACGGAGCAGTAATCATGAGTGAAACAGCAGCAGTGAGTGTCGAGGAATTGAGCTTCTCATACGGGGATATTCCCGTACTTGAAAAGGTGAGCTTCACGATGGAGAGAGGCTCGTTCATCACCATGGTCGGCCCCAACGGAGGAGGGAAGACAACCCTGCTGAAGCTCATACTCGGCCTCATCAAGCCGCACTCAGGGCTTGTCCGCGTGTTCGGCAAACCGCCCGAAAAGTCAAGAGAGAAGATCGGTTACATGCCGCAGCACCAGCTTTTCGATCCATGGTTCCCTGTTACTGCGAGCGATGTGGTGCTCATGGGCCGCCTGGGGATAAAATCCCCTGAGGTGAAAGCCTGCGAGATAGATACCCCTGAGCGTAAAGCCCGCGGGCGAAAAATTATTGGGATTTACTCGAAGGATGACAGAAACAGGGCATCAGAAGCGCTCGGTATCGTCGGTATGGCTGACTATGAGAAACGCCCTTTCTCATCGCTCTCTGGCGGCCAGCGTCAGCGTGTCCTGCTCGCACGGGCCCTTGTAAGCGCACCGCAGCTCCTTCTCCTCGACGAGCCCACTGCAAACGTGGACATGGAGGTGGAGACGAGACTCACAAGCATCCTGGAGGACCTCGGCCGGCGAATGACGATACTCATGGTGACGCACGATCTCGGATTCGTCTCAGGTCTCGTCCAGAGCTGCATATGCGTGAACCGCAGGGTGTTCGTTCACCCGACCTCGGAGATATCGGGCGAGGTGCTTCAGAGACTCTACGGGCAAGACCTTCGAATCGTGCGCCACGATAAACTGCGATAGAGGTAATGATAAGCAATGTTTGAATTCTTTAATGCGCTGGGAAATCCGGACATAGTATTTCTTCGCTATGCCCTTGCCGTCGGGCTTTTGGGGAGTATCGCATTCGGGGTTGTCGGCTCCTACGTCGTGACCCGAAGGATAAGCTACATCGCGGGAGCGATCGCACATTCGGCTCTCGGAGGCATAGGAGCGGGCCTCTATCTCCAGGTAAAGGTCGGTGTGGTGTGGTTCTCTCCAGTGCTCGGTGCGGTTCTTTCCTCTCTCTTTGCCGGGCTCATCATCGGCACGGTAAGTCTCTATGCGAAGCAGCGGGAGGACACCGTGATCGGCTCGATATGGGCGATAGGGATGGCCTTAGGAATCCTGCTCATCTCGAAAACGCCGGGATATGTGGAGCCGATGAGCTACCTCTTCGGCAACATCCTCCTCATATCGCGAACTGACCTCGCAGTTGTCGCTGCCCTTGACGTAGTCGTCGTCATTGTCGGCACGCTTTTCTACAACAGGTTCCTAGCAGTCTGTTTCGATGAAGAGTTTGCGAAGATACGCGGCACAAAGGTTGGTTTGTACTATCTGCTTCTCATCTGTCTTGTCTCTCTCACAGTGGTGCTTATGGTAACGGTAGTTGGGATTGTCATGGTCATCGCGCTGCTCACGCTCCCGGCCGCCGTCGCCTCCCTATTTTCCCGAAAGCTCTGGCAGATGATGATATTCTCCAGCGTTCTCTGCTCAATATTTACACTGTTCGGTCTCGGTTTCAGCTACTCCTACGATCTCCCCACCGGCTCGAACATCATCATCGTCGCTGGGGTGGTGTACCTCATGTCTATCGGCCTATCGTTCATATTCAAGCGAAGAGGGTCATAAATTTACAGAAAGCGCGGTGTGAATTCCCGCTTTATTTGTGCTATACTGTAG
>DATKZJ010000037.1:0-7251 GCA_035527995.1 Spirochaetota bacterium
CACATGTCCGCCGCTGTTATCCGCGAACTTCTCGAGCAGAGGGAGAGAGATTCCACAACCGCTGTTCATACTGGATTGGCTATACCGCATATCGTGATAGAGGGAGAAAAAAAGTTCGATATCATACTCGTGCGCTCGAAGTCGGGAATCGACTTCGGGGAGCATATGCCCCCCGTTCATATAGTCTTTGCCCTGGCAGGCACGAGAGACGAGAGGAATTTCCACCTACAGGTTCTGATGGCGATCGCGCAGATCCTGCAGCACAAAGATTTTATTAACAACTGGCTGAAGGTCGACAGTGTCGAGGATATGCGGAACCTTATTCTGCTCGCCCAGAGGGTAAGAAAGTACGAGGTATAGCCGAACCCCATTTCTCACAGATCACAGTACATAGTTTGAAATATGGACTTGCGGTTTTCTCACCGCAAATTATGTTTATTTGCATAACTTCATACGCTGCTTTATCCAATTTGTGAAATAAACGCACTAATCCTTCACCCTGCCGAGAGCGAGGAGCCTGAGCATCCAGTCTGGGAGTGGTTTTTCAGGATCACGTTTTTTGAGGTCAAGGTACCAGCCCAGACGTTTCAAAAGGGGTATCTTATAGGTTTCGACAAACTCGATGAGTGTGCCGTCGGGGTCCTCGATGTATGTGAAGTGGCCCGATGCCTCCCCCATATCAAAGGCATCTCCGCTGTCTGCGGTGATGGTAAATCCTCCCTTTTCACACTCCTCCTTGAGGCGTTTCATGTCATACACATCGAAGCAGATGTGTATGAATCCCAGGTCTCCCCAGTAGCGGTTTTCGAAGATCTTCCGTCCGGATCTTGTCAGCGCCTGAACGAGCTCTATCTGAGAAGGACCGACCAGCCGCGAGAAGATCCCCCCAGGCTCTCGACTCGGTTCAAGGAGGACCCTCCTCAGCTTCTCCTTGCCGCCGGGCAGGGACTCTAAACTATCGAAGACACCGGTTTCATCGTACACCACCCTGTCGTACCCAAGTATTCCTTTGTAGAGCCCGAGAGAGTGGTCTATGTCGGATACCCCGAGAACACAGCCGGCCACACCTCCCGTGGCACCAGGTCTCTTTGAAAACCACTGTTCCCCTCCGGTGACCTGATAGATGTTACCGTAGGGGTCTCTCGTGGCAAAGTATTCTTTTCCGGCAGGATCACGGTAGATGCCGCCGAGCAGCTCGATCTGCCTCTTTTTAAAGGTCTCGTATGCGCGCCCCACATTGAATGCTTTTATCTTTGCCGCAAAGATACCGAGATCGCCCAGTTTGACGGTAAAATCCGGTCCCTTTGGTTCCCGGCTGGTATACTGCCATATCTCGAACCCGCTGCCTCCGGAGAGGCTCGCTGCGAGTATGGCACGGCGGCTCTGGAGTTTCCCTCCCGTGTACCTCGTCATGTGGACGGGCTCTCCCTCATCGTCAAAAATCGGGATATCCATACCAAATGTCTTTCTGATCCACCTGAATGAGCCCTGAATATCCGAAACACCAAGGCCGACCTGCTGTATGCAGTTGATCACTTCAGTCTCCGACCATTTAAAGTTGTTATCTGCCACCGGAAATATAAAAAAAATCGATCAGTAAAACAACCTATAAAGACGAAAAATATGGTAAGGGCCGTGCGGCGTTCGACCTTTATATGCTTTTGGGGCCTGGAACGATGGCACTCGCGGTATCGGGGCCTCAAAACACGATGGCGGATTAACTTTTCTCTATCCGGGGCTTCTCGCGAAATGCTTGATTTTTGAACAACACTCATGCATTATTGTGTAGGGATCGACGATACGGTGGAAGGGATAAGGGTAAGGACGGCAGGACTCGGGATTGTAGGCTCGGCCGTTCTTTTGGTAGAGCACTCGAAGAACGGAAAGTCCTACTGGCTCCTTCCGGGTGGAGGAGTGAGGGTCGGTGAGAGTGCGAAGACAGCCCTGAAGAGGGAGCTGAAAGAAGAGCTGAACATCGAGGTCGTGGTACGCGATTTCCTTTTCGTCGTCGAGACCTGGTCGAGAGATGGAATACATATAATCCAGCCCACGTTTCTTCTCGATATAGACGAAACAGATGATATCGCAGTGGGCAGGGACAGCAGGGTTGTCGGCTTCGAGCTCTTCGGTGTTTCAGACCTTGAGGGGAGGACGATCTATCCCGATATAAGGGAAGAGATAATCAAATACTTGAAATACAGAAAGGTAAAAAGCAAGTATATCTATAAACCATGGGTAGAATAGTAAGAACAGTTCTTATCGTCCTGTTATTGTCGGTGGTTACGTACGCTTATGGTGAAAAGGGCCCGTACAGGATAGACTGGAAAACGAGAGAGATCGTGGTTACCGGTATATCGGGTCTTGCCACCGAAGAGTCCGGCAACCCAATCGAATGGCAGTACAGTGCATCGGTACAGGCGAAGCAGGTCCTTCTTGAGAACTTCATGGCTTCACTGGGGACGCTGAGGCTCGATGCGTATAACTCCGCAAAAGACGTTTTAATGAAAGACCCTTCACGAAATGAGGCGATCCATGGGTATATCAGGTCTTTGGACAACTTTCAGGTGATCTACGGTGAAGAAAACGTCACCATAGTCAAACGCATCCCGTTTTTCGGAAGGGCGGGGCTGGCTCCGCTCTTGATAGAGGGGGGTAAGGATCCGGGCCACTTCCAAACATACGAAGATCTCGTCTTTTCCACAGAATTCAGCGGAGTCGTGATCGATGGCAGGGGGCTCGGTAGAATTCCGGCCTTGAATCCGAATATATACGATGAGGACCACAACCTTGTGTACTCCGGCGACCTGCTGGAACAGGGGAGTTTCGAGCGGTGGGGGGCCTGCCAGTACACGGATGACCCTTACTATAAGGGATACGAGGCAAGGGTGGGAGAAAACCCGCTGAGAATCGTTGCGGTACAAAACCCGAAGCTTATAGAGACTGACCTCTGCATATCTGACGAGGATGCAATGATCCTCCTGCAGCATCGGCAGACAAAAGACCGGCTTAAAGAGGGCAGGGTCGTTATAATCATTGACTCATTGTAGCACGCTCTCTGTAACCGCATAGTGTGCAGTTTCCCGCCATCGATATTCTGATAGTTTCGTGCGTGCTAATAGCCTTTTGCTGATGAACGTGCAGAGATTTCTCTATGATAATAGAAAGGTTAATGCGGTTTTCTCACAAATTACATATCAACTGAGTTTATTGATGATATGATAGTAGTTTATATTTTAATGTAAAAAATAGAGTTTACAGTGAACAAAGCGCCTAAATACCCATTCCTTCGTAAAGGAATGGGTATTGACCTACCTATTACGATTGCACATAAGGAATGGGGATTAAGGCCCTTGAACGGGTCATCAGCAATCGCTGAACAGCATCATGAACGGCAGGAGTCGTCCCTCTGCACCTGCTTTTCATCGGCGGGAAACGAGATACCCATCCGTACGATGTTCCAGTGTTGAGAGCTTCTGTCTTGGCTTGAGAATGATGACTTTTCAGCAATCGGCTGGATGGTATCGAGTGGGTGCCTACTGAGCGAGAACTGCCTTTCCGCCCTTAAGGCACTGGGTGCACACTTTCGTTGTTTTCACCTTACCGTTGAGAACGATTCTCTTTTTTACGAGATTGGCTGCAAAGGACCTTTTACTAATACCCGTTATCTTGATCCCGGCACCCTTCTTCCTTCTCGCAAGTCCGCGTGTTGCATAGGACCTGCCGGCTATGGTTCCTTTTCCACAGACCGCACAAACTCGGCTCATATGATCTACTCCATCTCTTTCCTTACAAGGATGAATATAAAGAACTCTTTTTTTGACGTCAAGTTAATTCTTGACGTTGATCTGCAAATAGATTAGTTTGCACATAGATGGGGAGGGGCGGGTGAATCTCTATTTGTCAGTTAATGAGGTAAATGTCATCAAAGCCTGGGCGGATAAAAGCATACACGGCGGACATTGGGGTGACGGTGACATAACGATCCCAGAGGAATCCATCATCCTAAAAAAGCTCGAGAACATGGAGGGCGGCAGGATAGAACTGAGGGAAAACGAGGTGAGAATAATCCTTACCTGGAGTGACAGCTCGATGGGCATTCACAACATGGAGGAGGATAGTGTTATCAAGAAGTTGAACAAGCTTGCCAAATCGAGCGCTTAGGGCCGTCCGGCCTGTCGTTTTGCCGGCCTCTAAGTTCGTCTGTCCGAAATATAATTGCAGAATCAGTTTGCTTAAAGAATTCATATATCGATGAGAAGGCCTGAAGAACCATGGAAGACGACATGAAAGGCAAGGTGGAGCGGGTCGAAGCCATTTTCGGTGAGCTTGGGTATGATACATTCGACAGAGAGACCACAGAAGATATGTATCAGGCGTCTTTCGGCAAAGACGGAGACGTTACCGGGTCTGTCTTTATCGAAAATGACTGTAATTTCCTGGAGATTGCATACACCTACGTGTTCGAGAGAGAAGAGGAGACCTTTGTCCGGGAACACCTCGAATCAATGATGAACGTCTGCTATGAGTATGGAATATACTTCAACGTGGCGAGGGAAGAGGACGAGATAAGCTTCTCGATCTTTTCCAAGCTCTATTTTTCGGGATTTAATGTCGAATCACTCCACGATACAATCGTAGATTTCGTCGTGTGCAGCAGTGAGCTCTTCTCCATGTTCAATGTGGAGGAGGATGACCATTTCACGGAAGATAGATATTATAATGAATAAACGGCGCCGGGCTGCACTATAGCAAGCTCCTAGTGCGGTTTTCTAAACAATTGAATATTAACGGAGCTTAGTGATGATATGATAGTAGTTTATATTTTTATGTAAAAAATAGAGTTTACAGTGAGAAAAGCGCTAAAAGCCTCATTCCTTCCTATTACGATTTCAAATAAGGAATGTGGATTAAAGCCCCTATGTCCAAATATTTACAAAGTTTTGTGAGAAATGGGGGATAGAAGCTCCACCTGGTGATGTGGGGTAATAAGTTGAATCCCTACCGGTTTGCGCACCTATTGGAAACACATCTTTCATCCTTAAGTCTTGGGCTAATACACCAAAGTGATCGCACACGGGTCCTGTAATCATGAGAAAGAGATCTGTTGTTTATTCACAACGTCTCACCAGTGACCATAAACACTACAAACTTTTCAGGAAGCTGTCCGGGCTTTTTGGATACGAGATGGTCTCTTCCTCTTTCGAGGGCGAGGCTGTTCAACTCCTGCTGGAGGGCGGCGAAATCGTCCTGTTCTGCGATGAGGAGCTTTATTACGCACTTTTCGCAGACAGGGTCGCGGCTATTGAGGGGAAAAAAGGGCATGTCTCGGTCGCTCTGATAGGCACGGACGCGGCCGAAGGTTCTAAAGATCCTTCTATCAGAATAGACGGGTACATTTCCCTGTCGGCCAAAGCCGGCGTGATCGAGCAATTACTGTTCAGTATCTTCAAGAACGCCGTGATAAAAGAGCAGTGCAGGACCCTGTCGGGCAAGACAGATATCGGGTTCGTAAAACAGCTTCTCACCAAAACTGCACACGCGGTAAACAACATACTAACAGGGATGCAGGGGTATTCCGAGCTTGCCCAGATGCATCCAGATGATAGAAAGCTGATTCAGGATTCTTTTGATGTCGTTCTGGAATCTTCTCAGAGGATCAAAAACGAGATCAGGAGGCTGTGCGCCTTTGCACGGATAGAGAGTCCGCGCTTTGGCGAGGTAAGCATCGCTCAAATCCTCGCCGAATCTCTGAGGCTTGCTGAATCGAAGTTCAGGGAGAACCGGATCGGATTCGATAAGAGTGTGGATCCGGATTTCATCGTCAACGGGGACGGTGATCAGCTCGTTCAGGTCTTTTACTACCTCTTAACAGAGATCGCGGGCCTGTGTGACGAGGGTGGTTCGGTATATCTTTCTATCTCATCCATAACCGAAGAGGCTGTCGTCACGATACGAGGCTTACGTAGCAGGGTGGATGATGAAATTCATACACTATTAAAAGAACTCCTGTCTCTGGAGATACCTGTCCTTGAGATGGAGAGTAAGGATGGTACGGTAGAGAGCCATAATGTGCTGAGCATATGCGGCCGTATCGTCCGCAACCACGGAGGCGACATCTCCCTGAGGCGGGAGGAGGGAAGAAGGCTCGTCTTCAGAGTAAGTCTTCCTGTGCTGAGCAGGCCCTCTGAGGTAGGTGATATCGAAAAGATTCCCGATACGCAGGTCTACGATCACGTTGATACTCTCGATATGGACATACTCGTGGTTGATGATGAGGAATACGTAAGAAACACACTCTATTATTTCTTCGCTCGCAAGGGATGCAGAGTCACTCTTGCTGGAGACGGAGAGTTCGGGCTGAAGATTGCGAGGGAAAAGCATTTTGACCTCATCTTCATGGACTATCTCATGCCCAAGATGGGCGGTATCGAAGCTGCGAGGAGGATAAGGGAGGGGGATAGTAAAGTCAAGATCGCGTTTATCACAGGGAGGGAGCCTTTTGATGAGGAGGAGCTCTACAGGGCCGGTGTATTTGCATGTGTAAAGAAGCCTTTTGAAATCAGGGAGCTCTATACCATCGCAAAGAAGGTCGCGATGGAAATCGGTATAATCGGATAATATAATGCAGAGAGGAAGAAGAGCGATGGCAGAAAACGACAAACTCCCCGGGAATTCACAATACCTCAGGAATATCCAGTTCTTAGGACATGCAACTTTCCAGATAAGCGGAAGCAGTATCATCTATACCGATCCCTACGATCTGTCCGGTTATCAATTCTTGAAAGAGGCTGACATTATATTAGTTACTCACAGCCACTTCGATCACTGTTCCGTAGATGATATCGCAAAGATCCGGGGTGATAGAACCATCATTGTGGCCTCATCGGACTGCTCTGAGTTCTTCAAGAACTCTGAGCAGTCCGATGAGTTCTTGAAGAACTCTGAGTCCCTGGTGGCAGCTCCCGGTAAAGTGATAACTCTCTCTCCGGGGGAAGAGACGGAGGTCGGAAACGTGAAGGTCAGGGCAGTACCTGCGTATAACATTGGTAAAAATTTTCACCCGAAAGAAAACAGCTGGAACGGGTATCTGTTCGACCTGGACGGAGTGCGCTACTACCACCCGGGCGATTCTGATAAGGTGCCGGAGATGGACAGCATCACGGCGGACGTTATTTTTCTCCCTGTCGGCGGTACATACACGATGGATGCGCGGGAAGCGTGTGAAGTTGCGAACAGGATCAATCCGAAGGT
>DATKZJ010000038.1:0-6613 GCA_035527995.1 Spirochaetota bacterium
GATGAATGTACCGTTTACCGCATGGCTGATGACAGGGTTTATCGGAGAGATCCCGGACGAGCTTACAGAGGCGGCGCTCATAGACGGCTGCTCGAGGTGGTCGGCGTTTTTAAGGGTCGTAGTGCCTCTCGTGGGACCGGGTCTCGCTGCGAGCGGAATATTTGCCTTCCTTACCTCCTGGAACGAGTTTGCCATCGCAAGCGTTCTGACGAGGACGACTGCATCCAAGACGTTTCCGGTAGGGCTTTTCGACTTTACCGCAGAGTTCGTTTCCGACTGGAGGGGCATGTGCGCCATGTCGGTAATAATGCTCATTCCTGCGATCATTTTCGTCATCATCGTGCAACGGCACCTCGTCAGGGGCCTCACCCTGGGAGCGATAAAGGGGTAATAACTGTACATGGAAGATACATAGAAAAAGGAGGAGATCTCGATGCAAAGGCACGGCTCGGTTTTGAAAATCAGGCCTGAAAAGCTCGAAGAATACAAGCTGTACCACAAGTCGGTTTGGCCCGAGGTACTGAAGATGATAAAAAAATGCAACATCCGAAACTACTCTATCTATCACAAGGACGGGTACCTCTTCAGCTACTTCGAGTACCTCGGCGACGATTTTGAGGGCGATATGGAGCGGATGTCGGCACATCCCAGGACACAGGAGTGGTGGACCGTTATGAAGCCCATGCAGATTCCTCTTTCGACGAAAAAGGAGGGGGAGTGGTGGGCCGAGATGGAGGAGGTTTTCCATACGGATTGAGGATCATGAAGAAGAATCGGTGTTCGGAAAACCTTCGGGGGGAATAACGATGGAACGCTCGTCAGGCTGTGTGAAAAAACTCAAAAGAATGAACAGGGCCCTGCACCACCAGGAGCCTGACAGAGTACCAATATCCGACTTCTTCTGGGGAAGCTTCGTAGAACGCTGGAAAAGCGAGCTCGGGCTGGCAGACGATACGGATATCTACCGCTACTACGACCTCGACTGGATCGTCACAGTCCCGAACATGGACCCTCACATTAAGAGGTTCGAGATCGTTCGGGAGACCGAGGAGGAGGTTATTGTTCGCACAGGTTTCGAAGCAACAATAAGAAAAAAGTTCTGCGACCCGATGCCCGCCTTCCTCGAGTTCGATACGAACACCTTAGAAAAGATGAAGAACTTCGAGTTCGACGACCCCCGGGACGAACGTCGCTACATGTCCCGCGGTGATAACCAGATAGCCGGGGTGGGAGACGGGTTTGCGCGAGACCTCCCTCCCTGGGTCGAGACTGTGAGGTCTTTGCGCCCCGATTTCCCTGTATACGGAAGCGTGTGCGAGGGGCATGAAACACTCTGGAGAATCATCGGGAGCGAGAACGTCCTTCTCTGGATAGGCCTCTACCCGGAGGAGCTCGGGAGGTTCATCGACCGTATCAACGATTTCGCTCTCGGCATCGCCGATGCGCAGATAAAGGCGGCAGGAGGGATGCTGGACGGGATGGTGATCTGGGGGGACGTTGCCTACAAGCACGACCTATTCTTCTCTCCGGAATACTGGAGGCACTGGTTCAAGCCCGGAGTAAAGGCAATAATCGATCTTTGTCACGACAGAGGACTGCCCGTGATATATCACGGCTGCGGAAATGTATCGAAGATATTCGAAGACTATATAGAGATAGGTGTCGATGCATACAACCCTCTCGAGGCAAAGGCAGGGATGGACGTGATAGACCTTCGAAGGCGATATGGGCATCGCATCGCCTTCTGCGGAAATATGGATGTGATGACGTGGGCCGGTGCATCGAAAAAGGAGCTGAAAAAGGTCGTGCTCACAAAGCTGAATGCAGCAAAGGGCGGGGGTTACATTTTCGGTTCCGACCACTCTGTGCCGAGCAACGTTTCCGGAGAAAGCTACGATTACGTCGTCGGGCTCGTGAAAAAGTACGGGAGCTACCCGCTCAGGCTCGGAGAGTACGATATACCTGATATTCCGGGGTGAAGGGCGATATGACATCGAAACAGCGCGTTATAAAGACCTACAACTTCGAGCTGCCGGACAGGATTCCGCTCGATTTCTGCGCGGACAGTCCTGTTTACGAGAAAATCAGGAGAGAGGTTGGTGTAAAAAGCGGGCTCGAACTCATGGATTACTTCCACATAGACTTCAGGTGGGCGCGGCCCCGCTGGATCGGGCCGGAGCTGATAGACGGGAGGGGCAGGCGTACCGATTACTTCGGGATTCCCCGGGAGGGTGAGGCTTTCGGGTATTCGGGTGCGCACCCGCTCTCTTATGTGAAAACGAAGCGCGATGTCGAGGAGTACCCGTGGCCGCGGGCAGAGTTCTGGGACTACGACGTTTTCGTCGAGGAGTGCGAGAGGTTCTCCGAGTACGCGGTGTACGGCGGCGCGTGGGGGTGGTTCTTCAATGCCGCGTGCGATCTTGTGGGGATGGAACGGTTTCTCATGCTGATGATGGATGACCCGGCCCTCGCGTATTCTATCATGGAACGCATAACCGACTTCTTCTACGAGACGTCGAAAAACATGTTCGAAAAGGCTAAGGGAAAGATCGACATCTTCTTTACAGGAGACGACTACGGAACCCAGACATCTCCTCTTATAAGCCTTCCCCTCTGGCGGAAGCTTATAAAGCCGCATATAGAAAGGCTGTACGGACTTGCGAAGTCATACGGGCTCTTTATCACCCAGCACTCCTGCGGGTGCGTGGTAGATTTTCTTCCTGACCTCGTCGAGCTGGGCCTCAGCGCAATCGAACCGGTACAGGTGAGAGCGAGGGGCATGGATTTTGAAAACCTTGCCGAGAGATTCAGGGGGAAGCTCGTGCTGCAGGGGTCGATAGATACCCAGAAGACCCTCCCGTTTGGTTCGGTAAATGACGTGAGAGAGGAGGTCCGCTCGAGGATTGCCCTCTTCAGGGGGAACGGGGGTTTCGTTCTCGGCCCTTCTCAGCATCTGTTGTCCCATGTCCCGGTCGCCAGCATACTTGCGATGTACGAGACCGCCTGGGAGGAGGGCTGGGTGTGATGGCCTTTCGGGAGTCTGGCGGATGACATCCAAGGAGAGAATGCTCGCCGCGATAAACAGAGAGAAGCCTGACCGCCTCCCAGTCACAGTCCACCAGTGGCAGGGGTTTCATCTCGATACATATATGGGTGGGATGAGCGATGTCGAGGCCTTCGAATACTTCGGCATGGACGCTTCAGTCCAGTACTTCCAGGACATGGGACAGTTCTGGCTGGTTGATGCAGACTATACGAGATGCTCGACAGCAGAGTGGAAGGACGAGGTGAGAGTGGTGTGCGACGATCCCGACAGAAGGGTCAATCATCACACGATCCGGACTCCGGCCGGCAGACTCTCCTATAAGACCGCGGGAGACCGAAAGACGACCTGGATCACCGAATATCTTATCAAGAAAGACGAGGACATCAACCTCATAAGAAGGTACATGCCGGTTCCGAAGCTCGAACCGGCCCCCATCTCTAAACTCTACGACCGCATAGGCGATCGAGGGATCCTCCGCGGCTTCGTCTGGGGCGACCAGGCTTCCTGCTGGCAGCATGCGGCGTGTCTTATGGACATCACTCAGCTCATCTTCAGGGCGATCGACAGCCCTGAATGGGTACATGAATTCCTGCAGGTCCTTCTCGAAAAGAAGCTGAGGTTCATCGAATCGATGAAGGGTGCGAAGTTCGACCTCATCGAGACAGGAGGCGGAGCGTCTTCTTCAACACTCATATCCCCGAAGCTCCACGAAGAGTTCTGCCTTCCGTATGACAGGCAGATCCACGATGCCCTCCACGGCCTCGGGTTCAAAGTAACCTACCACACCTGCGGGGGAAACTACGGGATCGAGGATCTCATAGTTCGGAACGGCACAGACTGCTCGGAGACACTCGCCCCCATGAGCATCGGGGGAAACCAGGAACCGTGGGAATTCAAGCGCAAGATCGGCAGCCGGCTCTCACTTATCGGGGGCATGGACCAGTTCAGCGTTCTCACCGGAGGGACCGCGAAGGAAATCAGGGAGATGGTGTTCAGGCTCTTCGAGACCGTGGGATACGAGGGGGGCTATATCCTCTCCTGCGCCGATCACTTCTTCCATACTCCGCCGGAGAACATCAAAGTGTACGCAGACGCGGCAAAGGAATGTATATACTAGGGTCGGTGTACCGGTAACGGGGGTTGAGACCTACGGTCTCAACTTGAGCCGAAGGCGACAGAGGGATAAAGGACGTTGAGACCTACGGGCTCAACGCTCATGCAGAGATCTCACCGCGTTCTCAGCTCGCTTTGCAAACTCTTCGTACCCTTCGCCTTCGTATCGCATGAGGGGACCGAACCTTACCCTCACCCTTGCCCTTCTCGGAAAATGACTTCCCGGAGGAAGCACTCTGTTCATACCGTCGATACTCACGGGGAGAATGTCCGCCCCTGTCCTCTCGGCGATCATGCCGATTCCCTTCTTGAAACTGCGGACCTTACCGTCAGGTGAAACCTCTCCCTCCGGGAATATCAGGATCCAGTGACCCCTGTCGAGCAACTCCCCCGTGTATTCGAGACTGGGACGGTAGGCCGAGCCCTGTGGAAAAGGGTATGTCTGAAAGAGCAGGGTGACGATGAAGTATGCCAGACCGTGGAGAAAAACCCTGAGCCTTGAAGCCGACCCCGGCCGAGTGGAGGCGAAGTCTGTAAAGCGTGCCCCGAAGCGGTTGAGGCCCATGGCCGGCGTCAGAAGCCTGCGATACCTGCGGGGCAGTGCGAGGAGGATTGCGAACGGGTCGATGTGAGATTGGTGGTTGCTTACGATGATCCTCTCCCCCCTTTCAGCTTCGAGCCGTTCCAGCCCTTCCGCATCGAGCGGACAGAAGATGCGCGCAGCCTGGAGGATGAAGCCGTGCATTGCTATTTTCCGGAAAAACCGTGCAACAGGCGATAATGTCCAGCGGGGCATATTCAATGTTCTTGCCGGTTTCGGGTGCCTCGCAAGCTTTTCGAGGTCTCGAATAGTGGTACCCGGGCCTACCGAAGATTCGTCGAGACTCGTACCGTATTCCCGCTCCAGCCTCGAGATGAGCTGTATCCGGTCGAGAGAGTCGAGGCCGAGGTCCTCGACAAGCCTCATGTCCGGATCGACTGACCCTGGAAGGAGGCCGTCCAGGAGGTGCTTTTTTCCTTCCGGCCTCTTCTTCATCAATACGCGCTCCTCCACTTCAGCCCGGCGGACCTTGAGGGTGGGTGTTCTGGGGAAATCGGGGTCCTCCCAGACCGTGTACCCCCGAATCCGCTGGAAGGGGAGAAGGTCCCTATTCGTGCTTCCCACCACCTCATCCGGGTCTGTACCCTCGTCCAGCAGCAGGACCGCATGAACCGTTTCACCGTCATCGGCCGGAATGCCGAACACGTAACTCTCTCTCACGCCGTCGATCCTGTTCAGCGCCTCTTCCACATCCCCGGTGAACACGTTGCGGCCGTCCGGGGTGACTATCATATCTTTCTTTCTGCCCCTGATGAAGAGCTGCCCCTTTCCATCAATCGTACCGATATCGCCCGTGGAAAGCCATCCGTCGCTGAGCACCTTCACCGTGTCCTCAGGAGCTTCGTAGTAGCCGGCCATTACATTGCTTCCCTTCACGAGAATCTCGCCGTCCTCCGCGACCCGTACCTCCTGGTTCGGAAAAATCCGCCCGACAGACGATCTGTCATCCTGGAACGGATTGAACATCGTGACGATCGGAGATGTTTCGGTGAGGCCGTACCCCTGAAAGACCGCATAGACTAGGCGGCGCCAGAACTCATGCGTGTCCGGGTCGAGGGGGGCTCCTCCGACGATAAACGACCAGAAAGAGAGCCCGAAGAACCGGTGAATGTCGAGGTAGAAGGGGACTCTGAGGGGGTAGGGGAGCTTTACCCATCTCTCGTACCGCCGCTCGAAACCTTCTGACTTTCCCCTTGTATGAAGCCAAGAGAGGAAGTGATCTTTTAAAAGCTTCATGATCCTCGGGACCGTGATAATGGAAATGACCCTGTTTCTGCGGATCTCCCTCACGAGGGCCGCGGGCGCGGTATCGCGCGCGTAATATATGGTGCTCCCGATGAGGATGGGGAGGAGTATGCCTGAAACCTGGCCGAACATATGGCTGTAGGGTACTGTGCAGAGGATTCTCAAAGGGGTCAGCAATCGTACGAGCATCTTTCTTTTTTCGATCCCTTCCTCGATGGGCCTCAAATTAGCGAGGATATTTCCGTGGGTGAGCATCACCCCCTTGGGGTTCCCCGTGGTTCCGGAGGTGAAAACAACCTCTGCGAGGTCTTCGGGGGAAACCTTTTCGGCCGACCCGGGGGGGCTTGTTGCATAGTCTTTAAGTGCTGAAAAAGGGAAAACCTCAGCCGTTCTGCACAACCTGCGGATGCTGTCTGTCGGGAAGTCGCCGATAATATCGCCGATGATGTGCGTTGGATTGGTACGCTCAACGATCTTTTTTGTGAGCTCGAAAGAACAACCGGGATCGACCGGAACGACGACTCCTCCCCTGTGAAGAACGGCGAAGAACGCTGAGACCCACTCCGGACCCGGTCTCCCTCCCAATATGACCCGCTGCCCCTTATGAA
>DATKZJ010000039.1:0-9807 GCA_035527995.1 Spirochaetota bacterium
GTCGGGATGCCGTTTATCTTTCTCGGCATGATTCCCACCGATCCGCAGAACACGAGCGGTTTTCCGCTGAAAGAAGGGTCGAATATCAGCCCGCCGTTTATCGTGGGTATACCGCACTTGTTGCCGCCGTCCTCGATTCCCTTTATTACACCCTCCATTATACGCTTGGGGTGCATCATTCTCGGCGGAAGCTCTCCCTTGTGGCAGGGGTCTCCGAAACAGAGCACATCTGTATGAGCGATGATCCTCGAGCCGATTCCTGTACCCGCGGGGTCCCGGTCACACCCCACGATCCCGGTGATCGCCCCTCCGTACGGATCGAGCGCAGAGGGCGAGTTGTGGGTCTCCACCTTGAATGCGAGGTTGTATCGATCGGTAAAGCGGATCACTCCAGCGTTGTCCCTGAACACAGAGACGAGCCAGTTTTTTTCTCGGGAGATTCTTTTTGTCGCGGCCATGATGTAGGTTCTGAAGAGAGAAGAGATGCGTTCAGACTTCTCGCCCTCCCTGTACTCGATCGAGGCATTGAATATCTTGTGCTTGCAGTGCTCCGACTGCGTCTGTGCGAAAGCCTCGAGCTCTACGTCCGTCGGGTCGTCACCGATTCCGATATTTCTCCTGTTCCGCTTTACATCCTCACGGTCAAAGTAGGACCTGAAATACAAAAGCTCATCGAGGGACAGGGCGAGCACTCTGCGTTCCGAGAGCGCGAGAAGATCTCTGTCCGGGATGTGGAGATCATAGCTCCTGGTCCTGGGCCGATACAGGGAGGGATAGTGCCTTTCCTTCGGCCTGAACCCGCCCCCGCCGATAAACTCTTCGTAACCCAGGACATCGATCTCTTCGATGAGCGAGTTGTAGAGCACCTCGTTCGCTACAGTCACGATTTCGTCACGAGAGAGATCGGCATCGATGAGGTACTGGGTAGAACGGTACACCCTGCACCTGTCGTGTGGCCGGCCGATCATCATTCTGAGGACCTGACCGGCTGTATCGCCGACATTGTCCGTTACACCCTTTTTAAAGGACACCTCGACCGCCCAAGTAAAGGGCGGAAACCCGAGTGCAACAGGTGTGTTGACGGAGAATACGGTGAGAACGGGATCGTTCAGAACATCGGTTGCAAAGTCCAAAATCTTCTGCTGAGAAAGCGCGGAGTAGACCGTGTACACAGAGACGGCCCGGACTCCCCGAACCGGGAATCCCACGGTCGACTGAATCTCCCATCTCGTATGACGCGCAAAGGGGTCGGCGAGCTCAGGTCTTACGGAGATCTCTATCCGCCGGTATTTCACCCGCTATTTCTCCAAGACCTGAAAAATCTTATCTGCCAGGACCTTTTCGGGGACGGCTCCCTCTATATACTGGTCCTCATTGATCACGGTCCTCGGAACGCCCATGACTCCGTACTTGTTCCCGAGATGCGGAAACTCGATGACCTCTACCATGTCGCTTTTCACCTTTGGAGAAAGGAATGCGAACCTGTGCGCCGTAATCACCGCCCGCGGACAGTAGGGACATGTCGGTGTGACAAAGACCTGGAGATGAACATCTGTATCGATACCCTTTATCCTCTCGACAGTTTCGTCCCCCAGCCCGTGCTCCCCCGTAGAGACGGTCCGGATCGTCTCGAGCAGAGAGACGAATTCGTATCCGGAAGGGATTCCGTAAAACCGGATGCCGTAGTCCTCTGTTTCCTTCTCGACAACGATCGCCGGAATTTTGTCGATGCCGTACTTTTTTACGGCATCTTCGTTCTTCTGAAAATCGTAAACCTCACTCTCGATCTTGGGATCGATCTTTGAAAGCTCTTTTATGAGCGCCACCGTCTCCTTGCAGTTGTTGCATTCAATCTCCTGTGTAAAGACGATCAGCTTTACAGGGTCGGCGAGCTTCCCGAGAAGATCCTTTGCTTTCTTTACTGTCGCTTCATCGATCATGCTGTTCCCCCTGTTAAACGGTCTGATGCCTGTCTTGTATCAGTAAATCGGCCGGACTATCATCCTGAACTATTAAGATAAAAAATATACGGCATGAAAACAAGTTCCTGTTCGTAAAACCTCTGATCTCGCCTGATATTACGATATCAGAATCCCAGGTCACCGTATTGTTCGTATTAAAATCCGTCGGATTTTAATACGGTAGTTTTTTAACTATGTCAGAATCCGCGGTCTCCGTCCTGGGCGATTCAGCCCCCGAAATATATTCTATACATCAGAATCCGCGGTCTCCGTCTTGGGCAGATTTTTATCCGACTGTTTCTCGGCCCTGTCAAAATCCACGGTCTCCGTCCTGGGCGATTCGGCCCCCTGTTCTATCGGTCGATATCAGAATCCGCGGTCTCCGCCCGTCAGTCCCGAGAGGCCCCCAAACAGCCCGCCGGTCCGCGTCTCCCCCCTGTTCCTCACAGATGCAGCCATTATCCTGTCTGCGAGCCTCGAGAAGGGCAGAGTCTGCAGATACAAGGTTCCCGGGCCTGTCATGTTTGCGAAGAAGAGCCCCTCTCCTCCGAAGAGCGCCGTCTTGACTCCTCCCACCCACTCGATGTCGTAATCGACACGCTCCTCGAACGCGGCGATACACCCCGTGTCAACCCTCAGACGTTCTCCTTTCCCAAGCTCCTTCTTGAGCAGCGTGCCTCCCGCGTGGACGAAAGCGAACCCGTCCCCGGACAGCTTCTCGAGAATGAACCCCTCGCCCCCGAAGAACCCGGCACCGAGTCGTTTTGTGAAGGCAACTGACACCTCCACTCCGTACGCAGAGCAGAGGTATGCATCACGCTGACACAGTATCTGCCCTGTCTTCTGAAGGTCCATGATGAGGATCTTTCCCGGATAGGGCGCGGCAAACGCACATTTCTTCGGCTCCCCGCTGCTGTTGGAGAAGGTTGTGATGAAAAACGACTCGCCCGCAAGGATCCTCTTGACCCCTTTCATCAATCCTCCACCCATTTCCGTATTCATCACGATGCCCTCCTCGAGGAACATCATCGCTCCAGCCTCCGCCTGAACCGCCTCTCCCGGATCGAGGGTGATGATCACGGCCTGCATGTCATCTCCCACAATACGGTACTCGATGTCGTGAGCTCCGCTCATATAAAGCCTCCAGCGCCGTTTATCCCATATATTATACAGGAAGGTGGGCGGCTTGTATACGGTTTTCACCAGGAACTGATTGTTTTGTTTGACAAAAAGAGCAAGAGGCATAAAATTCTTTTCTATAGTAATAAGAAAGGCTGAATGTTATGAGAAACAGGGAAAGAATAATATGGATCGTTCTTGTCGGTATCCTCCTCGTAGTAACTACCGCCTCGGGTATAAACAACTGGATTCAGGCGGGGAACACCGAAAAGACGTACGTACAGCTTCGTCTGTTTAACGAGGTGTTCAACCTCATCCGTACCGAGTACTACGACGAGTCGAAGGTCCAGGCCGAACAGCTCATCCCCGGCGCAATCAACGGGATGATAAAGACCCTCGGAGACCCTCATACCTCGTACTTCTCAAAAGAGCACTTCGACGAGCTCAAAACAGATACCAAGGGGGAGTTCGGGGGTCTGGGGATCGTCATCGGCATGAGGGACGAATGGATCACCGTCATATCGCCAATCGACGATACTCCGGCATATCATGCGGGGATAATGGCGGGAGACCGTATAGTCGAGATAGACGGAGAATCAACAGACGGATTCACCACCATGGACGCGGTAAAGCTCCTTCGGGGTGAAGTCGGTACAAAAGTCACAATCAAGGTGAAGAGGCACTCTGAAGCCGAGCCTCTCCCCTTCACCATCACGAGAGGTGTCATAAAGCTCGAAACCGTAAAATCGACGGTCATCGACGATCACATAGGTTATATCAGGATATCACAATTCTCCGAGCCTACTGCAGATGCGATGCGTACCCACATGATGGAGCTTCGGGAGAAGGGGATTGATTCCATGATAGTGGATCTCAGGAACAACCCGGGCGGCCTTCTGAGCTCCGCCATCGAAATCTCAGACATGTTCCTGTCGGACGGCATAATTGTCTCAACGAAAGGAAGAGATCCTTCTCAGAACCAGGTATTCAGGGCAAGCGGGCTCACCGCGATCCCTGAAATCCCGCTCATCGTAATGGTCAACGAGGGGAGCGCGTCAGGATCCGAGATCTTCGCGGGCGCAATAAAGGACAACAAGCGGGGAATCCTCGTGGGGCAGAAAACCTACGGCAAAGGTTCCGTGCAGACAGTACGTGAACTCCCGGAAGGAGCCGGAATACGGATCACCACTGCCCTGTACTATACTCCTGAAGGCGGTTCGATCCACGAAAAGGGAATAGCCCCGGACGAGGAGGTTGAGAGCGTGGATATTACCCCCCAAGAGGTCAAGGCCATGGAAACGCTCGAGGGCCTCGAGCTTGTCAAGAAGTTCGTAGAAGGGCATAAGGACTATACAGATAATGATTTCAAAAATTTCATGCAGGAACTCGAAAAAAACAGCATAGAGCTTCGACCCATTATAGTGCGGCGAATAATAAAAAATGAACTGGAGAAGATCAAGATACCCGAGCTTATCGATCTCGACTACGACCTGCAGCTCAATCATGCGGTAAACATACTGGAGAGAACGCAGGTCAAGTTAAAATCGAAGGCTTCGTAGTAATTAAGGATACGATCCGCCGGGATTCGGATTTAACGATGATAGATGAGATCACTGTCAACTCAACCGCCCGTGAGGAGCTGATAAACATCGATCGTGATATTGCAGGCTTTATTAAACGGTCGGAGATCAAAGACGGGGCCATCACGATCTTCGTCCCACACACGACGGCAGCAGTGACGATAAATGAAAACGCCGACCCCAGTGTGGCGAGGGATATCATTAAAGGCCTGGCGACGGTGATCCCCAGGAATGGAGGCTACTCTCACATAGAGGGCAATTCCGATGCACATATCAAGGCTTCACTCATCGGACACAGTGAGAGGCTTATCGTCTCAGGAGGGCGGCCGCTTCTCGGGACATGGCAGTCGGTATACTTCTGTGAGTTCGACGGTCCAAGAACGAGGAGGATGATCCTCCAGATACAGTAAGAGGGAAGGCTCGAGTCAACGTGAAAAACGCACAACAAGGAGGAGAGAGATGGTTTTCTTTCTAGGCATTGTATGTCTCATTGGTGGCTTCATCATCATCATGCCGCTGTTCATGGAAAAGCATCCTGTACTGAAGATTGTAGATGAGAAGCTCTCATCCTACAAGATCATCATCGGGCTCGCGATACTGATCATAGGAGCAATAAAGTTCATAGTGCCCTACCACGGCGGCGGGAAACCGCTTATTCCCTTCATGGGAGACCTTCTTCCTTCGCTGTTCGCGATTCTGACGGGACTCTTCGTTTCCGTCGAATTCTTAGAAACTCTGAAGGGTGTCAAGGGACCGTTCATCGATAAGGTGAAGAACGGGCTTTCGAAGTATCAGTTTCCCATAGGGTTCGGGAGCATCTTCTTCGGACTCCTTCACTGGTTTATCTACAAAGTGATATTCTTTTAGCGGATTCGGTATGAGGGTACCGTGGGCTTCGTACTGGTCAGGCCCAGTAAAACATGAGGAACCGGCCTTTGTAAAGTATCAATCCGTCACACGGACAGTCACACTAACAGTGGTGAGAGCGGACTGATGTAACGATATTCTCTGTGGACCGTCCGAAGCGGCATGCATGAAACCATCCGTACTGTATTTCCCAAAGACCAAGATTCATCGTTGCGTGGTGCGCTGAATCCGAAACTCTCCAGTAAGGAGCGCACAATTGTGATTCGGGACCTGAAGGGCGTTTACAAGGCGGTTACTGAAAAAAACCGTTCGTCTCCTAGTGTATTCGAAAAAAGCCGGGAACCGGGGTGGAGCCGGACAGCCTCTTCAACTACCCTCTTTGAGATCCGGATACCTATTTCCACGACCAATCCGACCGAGAGCACGTATCGAGGCTTTTTGAAGGGGACTTCTGCGTATACGGAACCGGGCTGTTATCTTCCTGCAGCTCAATGTCAATAATTGGGATTTACACAAGACTCGATCGGGCCGACAGAACCGGGAGAGGTGAAGTATTCAGGTATCAGCCCGGAAATCCGTTAAAACATGTCATCCTTTCCCACGACCTTGTTGAGCGTATACTCTATGATTCCGTCCGCTCCTCCCTCTATGAGCTTCGGTATGAGCTCCCTCACGATCGATTCATGGATCACCGTTTCCACGGAAAACCATGACGTGTTGTACAGCTGGGAGATCGTCGGGGCCGTTAGGCTCGGCAGCATACCGACAATACTGTCCAAAGCATCATCCGGCACGTTCATCTTCAGTCCTACGAGGTTTTCCGCATTGAGCGCGCCCCGCAGCAGGAGGGAGATTTCCTGGATCTTGGCCCGCTTTTTAGGGTCTTTAAGGCTGTCCTTGTTTGCGATGAGCTTCGTGTTGGTCTCGAGCAGCGTATGGATTATCTTCAGCCCGTGAGCACGTATCGTTGCCCCTGTCTCGGTCACCTCGACGATGGCATCGACGAGTCCTTCCGCGACCTTCGCCTCTGTGGCCCCCCATGAAAACTCGACCTTTACGGGAATGTTGCGCTCCGAAAAGTAACGCTTTGTAAAATTAACGAGCTCTGTAGATATCGTCTTACCGGCACAATCTTCGATTCGGTCTATATTCGACCTCTCGGGAACGGCAAGCACCCAATGAGCCTTCCTCGTGCTCGTCTTGGAGTAGATGAGGTCTGTGATGATTTCCACATCTGCATCGTTCTCAAGGATCCAGTCAAGTCCTGTGAGCCCGACGTCGAGGACCCCGCTCTCCACGTACCGCGCCATCTCCTGCGCCCTTACGAGACTGCAGGATATATCCCCGTCATCCACCGTGGGAAAGTAGTTCCTCGAAGAGACCGTGATCTTCCAGCCGGCATTCTGGAAAAGCTCTATCGTCGCCTTCTCCAGACTCCCCTTCGGTAGTCCAAGCTTCAGAATCACTTCACTCATGCTTTCTCTCCATACCTTTCTTCCGGGTCAAAGACCTTCTCACCGCTAATCCTCAGGTCTTCACCCTCCACCACCCTGTAGAAGCAGCTCCTGTACCCCGTGTGGCACGCAGCACCTCCCTGCTGGTCTATCTTTATGAGAAGACAGTCGCTGTCGCAGTCGACTCTTATCTCGCGGACCTTCTGAAGATTGCCTGAGCTCTCCCCCTTCTTCCACAGGCAGTCTCTCGACCTGGAGTAGTAGTGCACATATCCGGTCTCCTTCGTCCTCTCCCATGCCTCCGGGTTCATATATGCCACCATGAGGACGTCCCCTGTCTCGAAGTCCTGTGCTATCACGGGGATGAATCCCCCCTGTTTTTCAAAGTCGAGCCGTACCATGCCTCTTTCCTTTCCGGTCTAATGTAGTATCCTGGGGCACATATTACAACTAAAAAGCTTCCTTCAAAGCCCTGCCGGCGGTCGAAGGCATACTTCCTTAAAAGGGAAAATCGTATCCGGAGAGTCCGGTCTCCTCCTGGATCCGGAGAATGTCCTGCTGCAGCCTCGGGTTAAGAAGAATACCCCTGCCCCTGTTTTCGGTCCATGCTATATGCTCCTTCTCACCCGCGGTGTAGATCCTCTTTTGCCCCTTATGCTTCTTTGAACCTCTCAATTCGCGGAGAATATCACCCGTCCTCCGCTTGAACTCCTCAGGGTCTATGAATGCCGATACATCGATTGCGATGAAGAAGTGTCCCACGCTGTAGGGCGACGGCCGGCCGTCCTTCACTCCGGAAAGCTGCTTGAGAAAGCTCCCGGCCTGGAGCGCACTCGAAAGGATCTCGACTATGGTGGAGTAGCCGTACCCCTTGTATCCGGCCCCCTCCTCTCCGATGCCGCCGAGGGGGGTGAGTGCACAGGTCCCCTCTTTCAAACCGCGGAGTATCCTCGACGGATCAGTCCATGTTGTACCGTCGGCTCCTATCACCCAGCCCGGAGGGACCTGTTTCCCCTGCTTCTCGTACGCCTCTATCTTCCCCCTCTGACCGATCGAGGTGGCACAGTCGAGAACAAAGGGGAAATCCTCGTCTGTGGGGATTCCGAAGGTTAACGGATTCGTGCCGAGCATGCTCTCTACACCGAAGGTGGGCGCAACGGACGGTCTCGCATTGGTCCCGGTAACGCCTATCATATCCTCTGAGACCGCCAGCATCGCATAGTAGCCCGCAATACCGTAGTGGTTCGAGTTCCTCACCGCGGTCATTCCCATCCCGTACTCCCGGGCACTCTCTATGGCAATCTCCATAGCTCTCTTTCCGACCACCATTCCCATTCCGTTGTGACCGTCTATCACAGCAGTCGTCTTCGTTCTCCGCACGACTTCAAGCCTGGTGACGGGGTTCTGGATCCCCTGTCGGATCCTGTCGTAGTAGATCTGCTTCAGCCGGTTCACCCCGTGGGAGTATATTCCCCGCCGGTCCGCCAGAATGAGCACATCCGCACATACTGCTGCGTCCTCTTCTGGAACCCCGAGACTGATAAACATATCTACGATAAACTTTTCCATCATGGAAAAGTTTATCCATACGCATTGCTCACTCATCGCACTCCCCATCCGTGATATGAAAAGCAGAGAAAGGAACATCGAGGGAAAAAAGGTGTTTAACTAATCGACGCATAAACGATCATGAGTCTGCCGGAGGAGGGACTCGAACCCTCATGAGGTTGCCCCCGCTGGATTTTGAGTCCAGTGCGTCTACCAGTTTCACCACTCCGGCCCACAATTATAATGATACACCAAACCGCCGAAAGTCAAGGTCTTTGCAGGGACGTGAAATCGATTGACCGCATTCTCGTATCATATTAATATTTTGCCACCCACACTTATCGGAGAACTTCCTTATGGCAAAAGGGCACTATCCATTCCATGAGATAGAAAAGCGATGGCAGAAAGAGTGGGAAGGGAAAAAGACCTTCTCGGTCGCCCCGGGGGAAAAGAAGAAATTCTACTGTCTCGAGATGTTTCCCTACCCCTCCGGGAGGATCCACATCGGACACGTCCGCAACTACTCCATAGGGGATGTGCTCGCCCGGTTCAAGCGCATGAAGGGGATGAACGTCCTTCATCCGATCGGCTGGGACTCCTTCGGGCTCCCCGCAGAGAACGCCGCCATAGAGAAGGGGATCCACCCTGCAAAGTGGACGAGCGAGAACATAGAGTACATGAAGAGTCAGCTGAAGATGCTCGGGTTCTCCTACGACTGGCAGCGTGAGATCGCAACCTACCGCCCGGAATACTACAGATGGAACCAGTGGATCTTCCTCCAGATGCTGAAGAAGGGCCTCGCCTACAAACGCAGGGCGGATGTGAACTTCTGTCCCAAATGCGATACCGTGCTTGCAAACGAGCAGGTAGAGAACGGCCTCTGCTGGAGGTGCGGAAGCGAGGTGGTTAACAGAACACTCTCCCAGTGGTTTCTGAAGATTACAGATTACGCCGACGAGCTCCTCGACTGCCTCGAAAAGCTTCCCCACTGGCCCGAACGGGTGAAGGTCATGCAGCAGAACTGGATAGGGAAGAGCAACGGGGTGATGGTGAATTTCGAGTTCGACGGCGAGGAGTTTCCCATATTCACCACCCGCCCTGATACGATCTACGGCGTCACCTTTATGGCCATCGCTCCCGAACATCCGATAGTGGAAAGGATAATAGAAGAGGCCGATAATCCGGGGCCTCTCAAAGATTTCGTCGAGAGAGTGAAGCGCCAGGACCGTATACAGCGCGCGAGTGCCGACTACGAGAAGGAGGGGATCTTCACAGACA
>DATKZJ010000040.1:0-6346 GCA_035527995.1 Spirochaetota bacterium
TCGAACTCTCCGTAAAAGATCTGCTCCCAGGGACCAAAATCGAGGCGGCCCTCGGTGACCGCGACAACCACATCTCTTCCCATGAGCTGGCGCTTGAGATGGGCGTCGGCATTGTCTTCGAAGGTACGGTTATGGAGGTAGGCCGATACAGGTTCATGCGGTGCAAGTTTCTCGAGCCACTCTTTGTAGTCCCGGTGCAGGCCCGCCTCATCATCGTTGATGAATACACTTGCGGTTATGTGCATCGCATTGACGAGACAAAGGCCTTCACGTATTTCGGATTTCTTCAGGGCCTTTTCAAGCGCAGGCGTGATGTTAACGAGTCCTACGCGGTCGGGTATGTTGAGCCAGAGCTCTTCTCTGTAGGATTTCAAAACGACCCCTTCCTTGCAGGTTTCTCAGTAATATTTATCCGACTTCTTCTGCCCCTCTTTTATATCGAAGAGTTCGGGGGTCGTCTCAGGCCTGATAACCTTTATCACTCCCTCTACAAGGTAGGCTTTTCCATTCTCTATCTTATTTTCCAACTTCTGTTTGCTGATTAAAGTCTTTACTTCATTGATGTCTTCCCCGATTCCTGAGAGAGTGTGTTTTCCGTTTTCTTTTACCAGGACCAAGTACATCAGATACCTCCCCACTCTTTTTTGATATTATCGGTGGCCTTTTGGAATTAATAAAGCATAGGGGGCTTCTCTCATGCGAGATTATTCTCCGAGATAATCGCGGAGTTTTTTACTTCGTGTTGGATGCATGAGGCGCCGCAGAGCCTTTGCCTCTATCTGCCGGATTCTCTCACGCGTTACGTTGAAGACGTACCCCACTTCTTCGAGTGTGTGAGAGTACCCGTCATCGAGCCCAAACCTCATTCTCAAAACCTTCTGCTCTTTTACCGGAAGCGTGTTCAGCACCTCGGTTATCAGTTCCTGAAGAAGCGTGTACGACGTTTTCGTTGCCGGATTGTCGCTCTCCCGGTCCTCGATAAAATCTCCGAGGAGCGTTTCCTCGTCGTCACCGATCGGTGTCTCGAGGGAGATGGGATCCCTGGCCACACTCCTTATACCCTTGACCCTCGAGATACTCCATCCGAGCTTCTTGGCGATCTCCTCCGTAGTGGGCTCACGCCCATACATCTGCATAAGCTGTCTCGACTCTTTTATCACCTTGTTTATCTGCTCGATCATATGGACCGGAATCCTGATGGTCCTAGCCTGATCGGATATTGATCTCGTAATTGCCTGCCGTATCCACCATGTCGCGTAAGTGCTGAACTTGTATCCCTTCTTATACTCGAACTTCTCAACTGCCTTTATCAGCCCGATATTACCCTCCTGGACGAGATCGAAGAAATGAAGGCCCCTGTTCGTATACTTTTTTGCGATGCTCACAACAAGACGGAGGTTTGACTGAATGAGCTTGTCCTTGGCCCGACCGATTATCTCCCTGCCCTTCTCTATACTATCATGAAGCTTCCTCATACTCTCTGTCGTTTCCCCGGAGTCTGTCTCGATCTTCGTGAGCTTGCCTTCGACCCCCTTTATCTTGTTGTACATCTCCTTTATCTGATCTGCATAGGGATAGTACATCTCCTTTATCTTCTCGATCCCCTTGCCCTTCTCTATATGTTTGTAGATTGTTTTGATCTCTCGTAATCCTCTTCCAGAGGCCGCTTCAATGTCGGAGAGGGTCCTTTCGAGAGATAGGATTCTTTTGACGCTTTCGTCCACCTTCTTCGAAATACGGGCTATCTCCTCCTTGTTTATATTCGCCCGCTTGAAAGAGCGGTATATCTCTTTTCTCACACTCTTGACAATTTCCTTGCCCAGCGGCAAAGAGAGCTTCTCGTTCAAGACCTTTTCGAGATTGTGAAACTTTCTTTTTAGCTTGCGCTTGTCCTCAGAAGATATATTGTAGAACTTTTGATACTCCAGAAGGCCCTGGAGATCGAGTTTTTTGCTGTTTATCTTATCAACCGTTTTCTTTATTTCCCTGATGAAGATATATGAATTGAACAGCTCCTGCTCGATGACGGCTTCACCCTTCTCTATCTCTTTTGCGAGCCTCACTTCCTCCTCTGCGGTAAGAAGATGAACCTTTCCTATCTCCTTGAGATAGAGCCTGATCGGATCATCAGTATGGGCACCACTGTCGCAGTTAATTACCCTTTTGACTGCTGCGCCGATAGCCTCCTCGCTCTCCTCCTTTTCAACTTCTACCTCCTCTTTCTCCTCCTCGCCCTCCTCTTCCACCTTATCCACTATATTTACCTTTTCCTTCGAAAGGAGGACGAAGAGCTCGTCGATTTTGTCGGAGCTCACTATTGCGTATGGAAGGAACTCATTGATCTGGTCGTAGGTGATGGTGCCGTTCTGTTCTAGTGCAAGCTTGAGAAGAAACTCGACTTCAGGTAGGTTTTTCATGTCAGACACTTCGCACACTCCCTCGAGTTGTCATTATGCTAAAACAATTCTTTCATGTGCTGATCTTTTTACTTACTACATATCTGTGCTCCTATTTACTTTATGTGGAAAGGTCTATGGCTTTGAGCCCCTTCCATTTTCTGAGCTCGTTCGATTGAGCCTGCTTTTCGACTTCCAGCTCGCCGATCAGACCCTCATTGTTCTCGAGGACTGCTTTGGAGAGTCTTTTGTTAATAACATCGATGTGGTCCTTTATTTTCCTTGTTTTGAGTTTTATCATGAGATCGATGATTGCCTCTTTCGGGTTAATGCTCAGGATTTCATCCATCAAACGTCCGCTGAGGTATTCCACGAAACTCTCGTCATCGATGTAGTCCAGTACCGCGCCTGAGTTCCAGCCTCCTCTGCTCTGCGTCTTTAGGATCGCATTCCATAGCTTCTTCGTCCACTTTCCGTGGAAATAGCTCTCGTCGAGACGCGACTCGACGATCGGGAAATGCTCAGGGTTACTCAGGACGAAGAGAAGCAGGCTGAATTCAGCGGCGACTCTTGTATGTCTCTTCTTTTTTTCTTCCGGCGGTTGTGTCTTAATGCCCTTCTTACTGGTGAGCTTCTCAATTTCATTCCTGAGGATGTACTCTTCAGTGCTGAGTGCCTGTGATGTACGTTTAATGAGATCATCCTTTAAGATAGTGCTTTCCATCTCTGTATAGTACTCAGCAAGACGGTTTAATATAACAATTTTTTCATTTGCGGTATATATTTTTTTCGAAATTATCAGAGATGATACGATAAACGCAACTCCCGGTATTGCATCTTCGCGTATCGTATCGAAATCAGCCCTCGAGTATTCGTCAAAGAAATCTCCGGGGTCCCTCTCTTTCGGGAACCTCAGAATGGACGGGTCTATGCCCTTTCGGTTCATGAGGCTTATGCTCCTGAGTGCCGCCTTCTTCCCTGCTTCGTCAGGGTCAAAGGCGAGGTATATGTTCTTCGTATACCTCGAGATAAGTGAAATCTGGTCCTCTGTGAGGGCGGTTCCCAGCGGAGCAACGGTGTTCCTAAAACCCTCCTTGCACATCCTTATGACATCGAAATAGCCTTCGACGATATAGACTGAATCCCCCTTCCTTATCCACTCTTCGGCATTATAGAAACCGAAGAGGTTCTTCCCCTTGTGAAAGAGCATATTCTCATTCGTATTGATGTACTTCGGCCCGTCCTCATCGCCGAATATCCTCGCACCGAATCCTATAAATCTCCCTATAGAATCCTGTATCGGAAAAACGATCCTGTTTCTAAAACGATCGTAGTATCCGACGCCCTTCTGCTTATTAACGACGAGGCCCGATTCCTCTATCAGGCCGGTGGAAAAGCCGGCTGACGTGAGATGCTTGAGCAGCGAATCCCAGCTCTGAGGTGCGTATCCCAGCCTGAATGCGGCCGCTGTCTCCCTATCTATCTTCCTCTGCTTCAGGTACTGCCGGGCACGCGCTCCGCCCTCCGACAAGAGGTACCGGCTGAAGAAATTGACGGCACTCTCGTTTACCCTGTAGAGGGCGTCCCGTTTCGTCTGTGTTTTATCATCTGTATCGGCCAGCTCAACCCTGATTCCCACCCTCTCCCCGAGAAGCCGTACGGCATCAGGGAACGAGATACCCTTGAACTTCATTAAAAAGTTGAATACTGTGCCCCCAACTCCGCATCCAAAACAGTGAAAGATACCCTTCTTGGTGTTCACTGTAAAGGAGGGGGTCTTTTCGGAGTGAAACGGGCATAGCGCCTTATAGTTCTGCCCTGCTCCTTTTAAAGGAACGTAATCGCCGATGACATCGGCGATATTAACGCTCTCTTTTATCCTGTTGATGGTGGATTCAGAGATATACAATTTTTTTATGGGGTGCTATGGTATGAGATTCTGCATCATTGAATATACACCATAGTTGGCCTGCCGACAATCTCTTTATTGCCTGCTTTTAACTCGTATGATTCATAAACCTCTTGGCCCCTCCGTACCTCTCTATCGCTTTGAGATGCTCCTCGTAGCTCGACGAGAAGTGGTGCGACCCGTCATTCTTGGAAACAAAGAAGAGGTAATCGACGTCTGCCGGCTGTACTGCCGCGCGAAGCGAATTCAGCCCGGGGCTTGCAATCGGTCCAGGCGGTAGCCCGCCGTTAAGGTATGTGTTGTACGGAGAACTGATCTTCAAATCACTGTACAGCAGCCTCTCCTTCGTTTTTCCGAGTATGTACTGGATGGTTGAACAGGCCTCAAGCCTTTTTCCCTTATCCAGTCGGTTGTAGAAAACAGCGGCTACCAGGGGCCTTTCTTCATCGAGCTTCACCTCTTTCTCCACGAGTGATGCTACTATTACGATCCGCTTCAGCTGTTCAGTCGAAAAATCGCGTAAAGGCACCCCTTTCAGTGCTTCAAAGAACCTCTCTATTGTAATCTCTACTATCTGCTCCGCGGAGAGGTCCTTAGCAACGATGTAGGTATCCGGAAATATAAAGCCCTCGACACTATCAAAAGGGATCTTGTACTTTTGCAGTATCCTCTCGCTGGAACACGCCAGAACAAACTCCTTTTCCCCGACGACACCCTGTTCCGCGAGCAGCCCCGCCACCTGCTTGATATGGAGTCCCTCAGGGATTGTGAACTTCTCCATCGAAACGATGCCCATAGTGATAACGCGTACTACCTCGGTGCTGCGCATTCCCTGATGGAGATCATACACCCCGGACTTCACTTTCTTCGAAGATCGGCTGATGCGGACAAGATTGGTGAAGAAGAGCTCTGAACGAATCATTCCGGCTGCCTCGAGCCGTTGTGCTATTTCGTGCAGATGCTCACCGTGTTCTATCTTAAAAAGAATAGAGCTTCCTTCTCTATCGACAGGGGCATTGAATCCCGTGAAAAATAAAACGATACAGAGGACAACTATACAAAAGACGATTGGAAAAACTATCTTCCTTACGGTTCTCATGGCATCCCCAACAAAAGGTGTGTCCTATAAGATAACTGTAAGGCCCTCCTGCTGTAAAGGGACAAAAGAGAACCTATCTCTCGAGTGTCGAGGGGTCCCTCAAAAGAAACGACGCCGTGGTTACGAGAAACTCCAGAACGTCAAGCTCCTTCTCGGAGTAGGCTCCTTCCTGTTTCTCTGTAAGGTTGAGGACGCCCACTACCTCATTTCCCGCGAACAGAGGTGTCGATACGAATGCCTTGGTACTGTACTTCTCCTTCGGCTCGACATCGCTCCCCTTCTCGACATCTCTGACAACAAGCGGCTTTCCTTCCAGGAACACCCTTCCTGCAATCCCTTCCCCGGGGCTTATCCTCGTGTTGCGCAGCATCTTGATCTCATTCCTGTCCCACCCGATCGTCCTGAAGATGAAAAGGTCATCATCTTTCTTGCTGTAGAGGAGAACAGAAGCGCGCTCTGAGTTAGTCAGCTTCGAAGATGCGACGAGCAGCCTCCCCAGAACGCCTGTATCGTTTTCACAGTCTTTGAAGTACCTCTGGATCTTGAGGAAAAATGCTGCCTCCTTATTGGCCAGCGGCTCGAGATCGATCTCCCCCGTAGGGACTTCTACCTCCAGGCCGCCGTATCTCTCTGTTCTGCTCCGCGCCAGCCGGGAAAGGTCAAGAGATATCAAAAGGAGGAAGATGCCCAGAAGGAGAAAAAGCACCAAAAAGAGATCCTCTCCCGTCAGAAAGTAGGGCACAATGTTGAAGGACAGCAGTATTTGATACACGACAAGAAGAAGCATTAGAGTGAAGATGACCACATACTTACCTTTTAGCGTACGCATACCTTCTCCTTTCAGAGTATAGTGACGACAGAACACTCTCTGCATCGTCGTTTGTGATGATTCTGGCCTGTGCATTTTTAATGTGAACGACCTTGGGATCATAGTAAACAGGG
>DATKZJ010000041.1:0-10712 GCA_035527995.1 Spirochaetota bacterium
CTACTACTTCAGCCCTCTCGATTTCGGCTCCTATGCGCTCTCCGTGGAGCCCGCGTTTCTCCTCGGGGGTTACGGGAGTGTTGTATTCAGGGGAGGGTTCAAGGTTGGCGGAGGGGCCTACGCCATGGTTCCTTTCAGATCGTACGGCTCAGATACGCTTCTTTTCGGTTTCGGCGGTCCGCTCTTCGGCTGGGAGTTCGGCAGCGACCGCTTCCAGGTGTCTGTCGATGTACTGTTCGGGCCCGGACGATACTCGATCATGAACGATTACTTCATCGAGCTCATGAACGAATGGTATTTTGCCGCGTTTCCGAAGATACGGTTCTCCTTCGAGCTCATAGACTGGGTCCACATGAACGTTGATGTGGGTTACCTCTATACCAACAGCAAGCGGTACAATATAAACTCACTCATAGTGGGTATCGGATTCCAGACGGGCTGGTGGAGAGAGAAGAGGTAAAAGCTCGGGTTCCCGCACCCACAGAAACAAAGGCCTCTCTGCGCCTTTCGCCTTTTCTTCGGAGTTATCCTTCAAAGGTCAGATAGGAAAAACACACTGCCGGCCGCGGCGAGCGTTCCCTGACGACTGAAAAATGCTTTCCGATTTTCCCGGCATCACCTCTTTTTTAACAGCAGCGGGCTTAGCAGGAGATTCATGAGAGCTGAGCACAGGTCATGCTGCAGACCCTCCTGGCACCGAAGAAAGCCCCATCTATCGATGGTGTAAGCGGATGAAAAAATGTCCTGAATATTTCACAATCCGTGTTATGATCTCTCTTGTGTTTGCATGCAATGGAAGGAGGTGCGGAATATGAAGCGAATTCTCATAGTTTTTGTAACGGTTTTATGCATGGGCTTTGGTGCAGCACCGCTCATGGCCGAGCTTCATCCTGGGCTTGCCATCGGTCTCGAGCTGGACACCGATTCGGGCGGCGCGCCCTACCTGCAGACGAGCCTGCACTTTCCCTTCTGGGGGATATTTCATTTCAGCATGAACATGCTCACCCCGACGACTTTCGACGCAGTGTACATTGAGTTCGACGGGGGAGCTGGAGCCATGGTCCCGCTCGGGAGCTTCTCTGCCTTCGGTGAGTTCACCTATATGTTCCTCACGCATCCCGGCTACACCGATACATTCCCACAGGACAGCATCGTGAGAGCAGGAGTTAACTACAAGCTCGCTGACTGGGTCTCGGTGTTCGGGCATGTCAAGAGCTACCTCAACATATTCGGCACAAAGGTCCAGGGAGGGAGCCCTAAGCTCAATCTCGTGTTCGGAGCGAGGTTTGTCCTGTAGACAGGAGAATTGAAAACCGCCGTAATGAGTATCCTTTACGCCTCATGCGTTCGAAATCCTGTTGCTTTGTTTTACATCATTAACCCTAAGCGCTCTCTTCAGCGTAAAAGCGGATTTATATTTGAGTGGTTTTCCTATAAATTGCATAAAACAAAGCTGAGCGATTATATGATAGTGTGTTATATTGTTATGCTAAAAACGGGGTTTAAGATGAGAAAACCGCTGAGACCTCGCTATTCGTGAAAAATAGGGGCTGGTTTCATCTGAAAAATGAGTACCCGTTTTATGAGATAAGGGTACCGGCAGATTGTTTTTAATAGGCTTGGGCTGATACACAAGGTTCTTTGAGGCCCTGATGCAGACTTTCTCAATAGCGGATCGTTTTACTTACGCTGGTACTCTTTTTCGGATGACCTTTCAAGGAAACATCTGCAAGAAGCTGCAAGAAATAGTTCGATTTTTTTCCGGGCCGTGATACACTGCTTTTAAAGAAACAGCGATACGCTATGAAGGAGACCGTTCTGGACCCAGAGGCCGCACTGAGGGAGCGTGTGAAAGAGCTCACCTGCCTGTACAGTATCTCCAGGATCGCGGAACAGCAGGGGCTTTCGATCGAAGAGATCGCGGAAAAAGTCGTAAACCTCCTTCCGCCTTCCTGGCAGTATCCGGAGCTGGCTTGCGGAAGAATTACCATAGATGATACCTCTTATACAGCGGGTAAAACCGTACAGGAGGGCCCGAGACTCGCGAGAGACATCATCGTTGGGGGTAAGAAGAGGGGAGAGGTAGAGGTCGTTTACGATCCAGGGAGCAAGCCGGAAAGCGAGCTCTTTTTCTTCCCAGAAGAACATAAACTCATACACGAGGTCGCCCGGCAGATGGCCCTCTTCATCGAGAGAAAGCAGGCAGAGGCGGAGAAGAAGCATCTTCAGGAGCAGATAAGGCACGCAGACCGTCTCGCAACCATCGGGCAGCTTTCGGCCGGCATTGCGCACGAGCTGAACGAACCACTGAACAATATCATAGGGTACGCGCAGCTGACTCTGAATAATTCTGACATATCCTCCCAGGTACGTAAGGATATCGAAAAAATAAAGAAGGCGTCGCTTTATTCCCGTGAAGTCATGAGAAAGCTCCTGTTCTTTGCCAGGCAGATGCCCCCGAGAAAATCGAAGGTGGACCTCAACGAAGTAGTACAGGAAGGGCTCGATTTCCTTGGGTCACAGGCGGTGAATCATGGGATAACTATCGATTGTCGTCCGGCGGAGCCTCTCCCCGAGATAACAGCGGACCCGTCCCAGATGACCCAGGTTGCAGTCAACCTCGCGATTAATGCGATCCAGGCCATGGAGGAGGGGGGGGCGCTGACGGTTATGACCCGGGCCGATGAAAACAGCGTGTATCTTACAGTCGAAGACACCGGAACAGGAATAGATGACAGGATACGCGACAAGATCTTCCTCCCTTTTTTTACTACAAAGGATGTCAATGTGGGAACAGGGCTCGGGCTCGCTGTCGTGCATGGGATCGTTACGGCTCACGGAGGAACTATCAGCGTGTCCAGCACAAAGGGCAGGGGTTCGAAGTTTGAGGTGAAACTTCCCATACGAAGTAAAGAAGGATGAGGAGCTTTCGAGAGATGAAGAAGGACAAACCTGTTGCGAAGATCCTTGTTGTGGACGACTCGGAGGACACCAGGGAGATTCTCGTCAGAACCCTCTCCGGCCGAGGCTACAGACCTTTTGTCGCTTCTGGGGTGGGAGAAGCGGTCGAGCTTCTCGACGCGGAACCTGTAGATATCGTGGTAACAGACCTCAAGATGGCCGGGTCGAGCGGGCTCGACCTGGTAAAATATATAAAGCAGAATCTTAAAGATATAGCGGTTATTATGATCACCGGTTATCCGTCCATAGAGACCGCCGTCGAAGCGGTGAAAAACGGGGCCGAGGATTACCTCACAAAACCGTTCACAGAAGAGGAGCTTCTGACGGTGCTGGGGAGGGTCACGGAACGCCTTCACGATAGGGAGGTTGCTCACGCCGAGCCTGCGGTCCGCTACGGTATAGTGGGGGAGTCCGGTCCGATATTGAAGGTGCATGAAGAGATAGAGAAGTCGGCAAAGACCTCCCTCACGGTTCTCATCTCCGGAGAGAGTGGTACCGGGAAGGAGCTTGTGGCCAGGGCGATACACTACGCGAGCCCGCGCGGTGCAAAGCCGTTCGTCCCTGTAAACTGCGGTGGGATCCCTGAAAACCTCCTGGAGAGTGAGCTTTTCGGTTACATGAAGGGAGCATTCACTGGTGCCAATGAGACCCGGGCCGGATTCTTCCAGACAGCGGACGGCGGAACTATTTTCCTCGATGAGGTAAGTGAGATGAGCCTCTCCATGCAGATCAAGCTCCTGCGGGTCCTCCAGGACAGTGAGATCTATATGGTCGGGGCGCGTCAGCCGCAGAAGGTCGATATAAGAATCATTGCGGCAACGAACAGAAAGCTGCTCTCTCTCGTAGAGCGGGGAACGTTCAGAGAAGACCTGTTTTATCGGCTCAACGTGATCACAATAGAGATTCCACCTCTTCGGGAACGCAGCGACGATATCCTCATGTTGGCGAACCATTTTCTCGCGAAGTTTGCTCTCGATGCAGGGAAGAAACAGCCCGGGTTTTCATCGAATGCGCTGAAGGTCCTGAAGGGTTACCGCTGGCCCGGAAACGTGAGGGAGCTTGAGAATGTCGTAAAGCATGCCGCTGTTATGACGGATACCGATATAATAGACGTTCCAGACCTCCCTTCGCTCATGCGGTTTTCCGCCCCGAGGAGGGGGGGGCGGTTTCGAACACTCGCAGAGATGGAGGCCGACTACATAAGAAATGTGCTCGAGAGCCTCGACGGAAACAAGACGCGTGCGGCCTCTGTTCTCGGTATAGATAGGAAGACACTCCGCTCAAAACTGCAGGACACAAACGGCTGAGAGTCGATCGGCGCCCCTTAGGTGGGGAAATAATCCCCACTGAGTATTAATTCCCCCTTCCGCACGGTCAATTCATTTCTTTCACATCTGGAGCAGTAAGAGTACGCGAGGGATAGAAATATATAATTTTAAGTTATATAATAAAATAGAGGCACGCTGGCTTGCACTATCCGCCGGGCTATTTTCCCCACTCATATCGTTTTCGGCACAGTTTTTGCTGATATTTTAATGGAAATTTAGATTGGAATTCGCATAGGAGGAGATGTCAGGATGGAACAGAGAGAGAAACCGCAGGGACTCTGCACTACCTGCACCTACTTTCCGAGATGTACATTTTTCAAGGAGCAGTCCTATCCGGTGCTATACTGTGACGAGTTCACCGATATCGACCCTTACAGGGTACCGCAGAATCCCGAAAAGGGTGAACCTTTCCATAGAATCTCTTCCTCAGGTCAGAAAGAGGATGTCCTTTCTTCAGAAAAGGGACAACCCGGAGGCCTGTGCGTGAACTGCGGGCTGAAAGAATCGTGCCTTTTTATGAGGCCGGAGGGCGGTATCTGGCACTGTGAGGAATATTGTTGAGCCCCTAACCCCCATTCCTAATAGGAAATCGTAATAGGAAGGTCAATACCCATTCCTTTACGAAGGAATGGGTATTTATGCGCTTTTTTCACCGTAAACTTTATTTTTTACATCGAAACCCCCTGCTATGCAACCTGATTGCATAGCAATCTGATTGCAGCAATCTGATTGCAGCAATCTATGAGAAAACCGCACTAATCTTGTCGATTTCGTCCTATATAAAGCTCCACGGAGCGCACATTTTCCGGGGGTGCCCGCGGCTCCTTAACTCATCTTCTCATCTTCTCCTCTACCGCGTAGGTGGTCGAGGCCTCATTCCTTACTATTTACTGAGATTCATGATCGGTACGCGGAATAAGGGCAATGGTCGGCAGTCAGCCGCCCCAGGCTGGTTTTCCCTTATAAATTGTCCTGAAGGCCCTTAGTAAACCAATCTGACATACATGGTACTCATTTTTCGAAAGAACCTGAATTATTAAACCAGAAAGTTCTTTATTTTTTTTATTTTTACAATATTTTTAACTAACCAACATACTGTATAGTAGAACTCTCTGTATATCACCAGGGGTATCTATATACATAATCGAAAGAGGTGAAGTGAATGGGAAGCTATGCGGCTGAAATCATCGAGTCTGTACACAAGAGATACCCGTGGGAAACCGAGTTCTACCAGGCGGTTCGAGAGGTTCTTTCATCACTGGATAAGGTTGTCGAACGGGACCCCCGGTACAGACAGGCCAGGATCCTGGAGCGTCTCATCGAGCCCGAGCGGGTGATCATGTTCCGTGTACCCTGGCAGGATGACAGGGGAGACTACCAGGTGAACAGAGGGTACAGGGTGGAGTTCAACAGCGCAATCGGTCCGTATAAAGGGGGCTTGAGGTTCCACCCTTCTGTGAACCTCAGCATACTGAAATTCCTCGGCTTTGAGCAGATATTCAAGAACAGCCTCACCGGCCTTCTCATGGGCGGAGGAAAGGGGGGCAGCGATTTCAGCCCCAAAGGTAAATCCGACGACGAGGTGATGCGCTTCTGCCAGAGCTTTATGAGTGAGCTCTTCCGACATATCGGAGCGAATACCGACGTGCCGGCAGGTGATATCGGAGTAGGCGGCAGGGAGATCGGCTATCTTTTCGGTCAGTACAAGAAGCTCTCCAACGTCTTCGAAGGGGTCCTCACAGGAAAGGGACTGAACTGGGGAGGCAGCCTCATCAGGCCGGAAGCGACAGGGTACGGGTGCGTCTATTTCGCTCAGGAGATGATGAAGACGCGGGGCCTGTCCATAGAGGGGCACCGTGTTGCAATCTCGGGGTCTGGGAATGTCGCCCAGTACGCGGCCCAGAAGACAGACCAGCTCGGGGGTAAAGTAGTTACTCTTTCAGACTCAGGCGGTACTGTGCTCGATGAGGACGGCATCGTGGGTGAGAAGTGGGACTACCTCATGGAGCTCAAAACCTTCAGGCGCGCGAGGATAAAGGAATATACAGAAAAGTTTCCCTCCGCACAGTACCACGTAGGAAAAAAACCGTGGCAAGTCGCGAAGGTCGATATTGCGCTGCCGTGCGCTACGCAGAATGAGCTGGATGAAGATGATGCCAGGATGCTCATAGAAAACGGATGCTTCTGCGTTGCCGAAGGAGCGAACATGCCCAGCACCCCCGGAGCGGTCGAGCGGTTCCTGTCGAATGACGTTCTCTTCGGTCCCGGAAAAGCCGCGAATGCGGGAGGCGTTGCCTGTTCCGGCCTGGAGATGTCCCAGAACAGCATAAGAATGGCATGGTCGAGGGAAGAGGTCGATGAGAAACTCCTCGGCATCATGGTGAATATTCACAGCCTGTGCAGTAACGCAGCGGAGGAGCTCGGCACACCGGGCAATTACGTCAACGGAGCGAATATCGCGGGCTTTAAAAAGGTGGCGGATGCAATGCTCGACCAGGGGCTCGTGTAAGCCGGGGCAGGGCCTCTCTTCTGGGAGTAGTAAAACACTCCAATATAGGACAATCTGAAAAATCTTGCGTTTCTATGAGAAAGAATATAACCCCGGTGGTCAATTGCGCCGGCTGCTTACGCAGTACAACCTCTCTCCCTTTATTGATAACGGGCCGTGAATCACAGCCTGTTTCTCAAGTTTACAGTGAGAAAAGCTCTAAAACGCCTGCGGTGATTTGTGAGAAACGGGCGTTAGGGCACGATACCCGGAAGCCCTTTCTGATCTATGAAATAGCGGTTGGCTGATCGTATCTTTCCCTTTATAATCTCTTTTATGGCTTTCGGTATTCCTTTGGGCGGGAGAGATCGATGAGCGCTTCCGGGCCTACATTCTACAAACAAGAGTATGTCCCATGGTAAAACGGAAATTGTCGGAGCTTGTAAAGCAGAACAGGACCGACCTCGAGATCTACCACGAACTGATGCAGTTTCGAGTCAGGGAGATCCTGCTCGTCGCATCGATCTACGACGCGTTCATCCTCGAGGAGGAGGACAAGCTCACAGAAAAGATATTCGGCGAGTACTACCAGCTCAACCTCTCCAACGCCCCGAGGATAACGAGTGTTACCTACGGTGAAGACGCCCTCGAGATCCTCAAGCACCGCAGCTTTGACATGATCATCCTCACCATGCGTATCGATGAGATGTCCCCCTTCGATCTCGCGAACAAGATCAAACAGGTAAATCCATCGATCCCCATACTTCTTTTGCTCAACGACAACACAGAGATCAGCCTTATAGTCGAGAAGAAGGACCCCAACGGCGATCTCGACAAGATTTTCGTATGGAACGGCGACTCGAAGATCTTCCTCGCGATGATCAAGTATATAGAGGACAAGATCAACGTTATAAAAGACACGAAGATCGGGCTAGTCCGGGTGATCCTCGTCGTCGAGGACTCTATACGCTACTACTCGAGCTACCTGCCCACGTTATATACCGAGATCATGAAGCAGACTCAGCGAATCATCGCAGACGAGCACCTCAACGAGATGAAAAAGCTCTTACGCATGAGGACCCGGCCGAAGGTGCTGATGGCGGCGAGCTTCGAGGAGGCGATCGGTATCATCGATGAATACAGCGATTATATGCTCTGCCTTATCTCCGATATCTCCTTCCCTAGAGAGGGCGTCAAGGACTCACGGGCGGGAGTGCGGCTTATAGAGTACTGCAGGAAGGTGATAGGGGACATTCCGGTACTCATTCAGTCCTCGAACCCGGAAAACGCGTCTGCCGTGAAAAGCCTCGGTTCGAGCTTCCTCGACAAGAATTCGGAAAGCCTCTCGCGTGACCTCACCGATTTTATATTCAACAATCTCGGGTTCGGAGATTTTATATTCCGGAACGACAGGGGAGAGGCTATAGGCCGTGCTCAGTCCATAGGGGACTTCAAGAACCTTCTCTCCACGGTTCCAGACGAATCCCTCGTGTACCATGCAAACCGGAACAACTTCTCGGGCTGGCTCATGGCGCGCGGTGAGATCCAGATGGCGAAGAACATCCAGCCGATCCAGGCGAGCGATTTTCCGAGCTGCGCGGCGTTTCGGGAGCACCTCATCGGGGTATTTCAGAAGGTACAGGAGAGCAAGATACGGGGCCGTGTGGTGTCCTACGACGCCTCGCTTATCAAGGAGGAGAGCAGGGTCTTGCGGCTCGGGGAAGGGTCCCTCGGAGGCAAGGGACGAGGCATGGCTTTCCTCCATATGTTGACGCAGAACTTCGGGCTCGATGATATCGCTTCGGGCGTACATGTGAGGATCCCCCAGACCTCAATCATAGGGACTGAGGAGTTCGACGGGTTCATAGAAAAAAATTCGCTTTCATACCTGTTCCAGAACGAGGAAGACTACGCGAAGGTCAAGGAGCGTTTTCTTAGGGCGGAGCTCTCCGAGGGGCTGAAGGAAAGGCTCTCCAGGTTTCTCGAATATGCCAAGAGCCCGCTTTCCGTCCGTTCTTCAGGGATGTTCGAAGACTCGCTCTCACAGCCGTTTTCCGGGATATACGACACGTTTCTGCTTCCCAACAACCACCATGGCCCGGCCGTCCGCCTCGCGCAGCTCGAGGAGGCTGTCAAGCTCGTGTACCTCTCGGTCTTTTCGAGGAGGGCGAGGGCCTACTTCGATGCGATCGACTACAAGATCGGCGAGGAAAAGATGGCGGTGCTGATCCAGGCTGTAGTAGGAAGGCCACACGGAAGATACTACTACCCGCACATCTCCGGTGTTGTCCAGTCCTACAACTACTATCCCGTGGCCTATCTCAAGCCGGAGGACGGGATCGCTGTTATAGCGTACGGCCTCGGAAGGCACGTGATCGACGGCGAGAAATCGCACCGTTTCTGCCAGAGCTACCCGAAGCTCGATTTTCTAACTCCGGAGGAACAGGTCGATGCCACGCAGGACAGTTTCTATGCCCTGGACCTCGAAAAGAACAGCGGCAGCATCGCATCCGGTGACGATGCGACGCTTGTCAGGCTCCCTATTGCCGAGGGCGGTCAGGATGAGTTTTTCAACTACTGTGTCTCGACATGGGATTACGAAAACAGCCGCCTGATCGCGGGAACCTCCCACAGGGGCCCCATAATCGTGAACTTCGGCCACATACTGAAATACGGGTTCTTCCCTCTCTCACAGGTGCTGGGGCAGCTTTTGGAGATCGTGAAGAGCGCCATGGGAACACCAGTTGAGATCGAGTTCTCTGTAGACCTGCACGGAGGCCCTGACGGCCAGCCCGTCTTCTACGTGCTGCAGATAAAACCGCTTCTTGGAAACCTCGAGGAGTACACCCTCGACCTCGATACCATCGAGAAAAAGGACCTCCTGCTGTACACGGAGCGTTCCGTCGGGAACGGGAAGGTAGGGGGTCTCTCCGACCTGATCTATGTAGATTTGCAGAAGTGGGACAGGTCGAAGACCGTTGAGATGAGACAAGAGGTTGATGACCTGAACAGCAGCATGAAAAAAGAGGGGAAGAACTATGTGCTCATCGGTCCCGGCCGGTGGGGGTCGTCCGACAGGTGGCTCGGTATCCCTGTCGACTGGTCTCACATATCGAACGCGAAGATCATCGTCGAGGTAGAGATCCCGGACTTCCACGTCGATCCCTCTCTCGGCTCGCACTTTTTCCACAACGTCACCTCGATGAACATAGGATACTTTGACATCTCCTCGGACTCGAATACGGATTTCATCGACTGGGAGTGGCTCGGCATGCAGCGAGTGGTGAAAAGGACGGAACATTTCATACATGTGCGGACAGAAAAGCCGCTCGTTGCCAAGATGGACGGAAGAAAGAGCGTTTCAGTGATCTACAAGAGGTAAGTTATCCGCCTGTTGTGTATTGGCGTAGGGGCAGTCCCTCGTTCCTCTCTGTCATCGTGCATTTGCCTCAGACTTATTCGCTGTATGCGACTTTGCACACATCGAAGTATGTGTGCAAAGCCTACAAATTTACAGCACCGCTTACGATCGTACCGTTTTTCGACAAGACGGCCGTGACCTATGGACACCTGCGTGCACGGCTCCAGAAGTCAGGCCAGATAATAGGCCCCATGGATCTGCTGATAGGAGCTCATGCCAAAGCAGAGAACTTTACACTTGTAACTAATTATGTTACCGAGTTTCAAAGAATCACCGACCTGAAAATCGAAAACTGGATCAATGCTACATAGCAAATCTGCACACATACAAGCTAAATAGATTTTTCTGCATATCCACGAAGCTGAAGTTAAATATTGACGAAGGAGAATATTCACCATAGTATTTTACCGGGAGGTGAAAAACAATGATAGGTGAAGATTTTCCGAAAAGCTTACTTGAGTTTGAAAAACAATTTGCAACAGAAGAGATGTGCAGAGATCATCTTTTTCGTATT
>DATKZJ010000042.1:0-8085 GCA_035527995.1 Spirochaetota bacterium
TATGTGCTGGGTAATCCCGCCCGTTTCCGACTCTACTATATTCGAATTCCTGATCATATCGAGGAGCTTTGTCTTCCCGTGATCGACATGTCCCATGATGGTGACGACAGGAGGCCTGTGTATGAGGTCCTCCGCCGTGTCCTCTTCCTCCTCGATCACCGTCTCGTCGTACAAGGAGATGACCTTTGTCTGGCACCCGTATTCCTCGGCGACGAGTGTCGCGGTCTCAGCATCGATCTGATCATTTATTCGCGCCATCACGCCGAGTGAGATCAGCTTGGCGATCAGTTCACTCGCCTTGAGGTTCATCTTCCGCGCGAGATCACCGACTGTGATGGTTTCGAGTATCTCTATCTCTTTGGGGATAGGATTGGCAACGGCCATCTCCTCCTTGCGTTTGTGATGGAAGAGCTTGTCGATGTTGCCTTCCATCTCGGTCCTATCTCTTCTGAAGCCGCCGTACCTCTTTCTATCTTTCAACCCCTTCTTCGCCTGGTCCTTATCCGATTCACCCGGCTTGAATCCCTTCTTGTCTTTCAGTTTAAATAAGGGCTTCTTGTCTTCCTTTGCAGCCTGGGGCTGTGGGGCCCGGAATTTCGAAGGTTCCCTCTTCGGTTTCTCTTTCTGATCGGTCTCTTTCGTCAGCTCGATCTTGTGAGATCTCTTCAGGATAATGACCTTCTTTTTCTTGATGACAATCTTCTTGTGCTCCTCCTCTTCCTCCTTCGGCTTCTTTTTGATGAGGGCCACCTCAGGCTTGTCATTCTTATGCTCTTCTATATATTTGTTAAATTTATCGAGCTCGACTTTACTTAACAGGCTCGCCGATTTCTTGTTCCTGATACCGAGAGTACCGAGTATCTTAAGAACCTCACTAGTCGGGATCTCCTGCGATTTTGATAACTCATGTATCCTCATACACTACCCCACACTGAAGCTTGACTGCAAATGTATTTAGCTGGTACTCACCCCCATTTTTCATATAGGAATGGGGGGTTAGCGCTTTTCTCACCGTAAACTTTATTTTTGACAAAAGATTATAGAATTCTGCCAAGTAATCATTTAAACCCATTACTATGCAATTTGTGAGAAAACCGCACTAATGCTCGCATGCAAAACAAGAGGCCTAATGTGGACAAGCCACATTCTTGATTGAAATATTTTCTTGCCAAAAAAGCAAGAAAATCAGTAGTAAGGTACTAACCCTCTTCCTCTTCCTCTTCTTCGTCATCCTCCTCTTTGAACTCGAGCTCCACTCCACAGGATGCGCATTTTCTCATGCTCTCATCTATCCGTGCCCCGCAGTTGGGACATTCGTAATACTTCCCCTCTTCATCTTCGGTCGTTTCAACCACGGCTTCGTTAGTTTTTATGACCTCTTCCTCTATTATCTCAATATTCTCCGATATCGTCTTTACGAACTCCTCCGCCATCTCTTTGTCCATCCCGTCCAGCTTCGCGAGGTCGTCCGGCTTCTTGCCGATGATGTCCTCTATCTCGGTCATGCCCGCTTTTTCGAGAACATCAACCGTTTTTTCCTTCAGGCCGGGTATGTCTCTCAGGGTCACAACTTCGCTTTCCTTTCCGCCGAAGAGCTCATCCGCGGCCTTTCTCGCATACTCCGCATACTCGGACTGCTCGAACTCCTTTTCCGTGATCACATCGAGCTTCCATCCTACAAGCTTCGATACGAGTCGGATATTCTGTCCCTGCCGGCCTATTGCGATCGCGAGCTGCGACTCGGTGACGACGAGAATGGCCTCCTTGTTCTCCTCATCGGTGATGATGATCCTCGATATCTTGACGGGGTTCATCGCATTGTTGATATACCTTTTGATGTCAGTGTCCCATTTCAGTATGTCGATCTTCTCCCCTTCCAGCTCTCCGACGATTGCCTGTATCCGGATACCCCTTAGCCCCACACATGCACCGACAGGATCGATCTCGTCTCGCGGTGAATGTACGGCTACCTTTGTTCTGTATCCCGGATCCCGTACGATATTCTCTATGGTAATCGTGCCGTCAGCAATTTCAGGCACTTCCAGCTCGAAAATCTTTTTCACGAAGCTCGGGTGCGACCTAGAGAGGACTATCTGGGGCCCCTTTGTGTCCTTCCTCACCTCGATCAGGAGTGCCTTGACCCTGTCCCCGACCCTGTAGTGCTCCCTCGGCGACTGCTGGCTCTTGGGCATTATTCCCTCTGTCTTGCCGAGGTTTACAAATATGGTTCCGCCGCGCTCGCGGTGGAAATAACCGACTATCATTTCCCCTTCGCGCTGTTTGAACTCATTGTACACAACGTCCTTCTCGATCTCCTTGAGCCGCTGACGAACGACCTGCTTGGCGGTTTGTGCCGCTATCCTTCCGAAATCCTCGGGCTTTACCTCAATGAGAAGCTCGTCTCCGAGCTCTGCACCTGAGTGCAGCTTCTTTGCATCCTCTAAGCTTATCTCGAACACGGGGTCTTCGACCTTTTCGATAATCTCCTTCTTCGAGTAGATCTTGACGAGATGGTTCTCCTCGTCGACAACCGTCTCAGCATTCGAGGCTGTCCCGAATTTCTTTTTATACGCAGCAACCAGAGCCATCTCAATCGTCTTCAGAATTAGATCTTCAGAGATGCCTTTATCAGCAACGAGCTGTTTTACGGCTACTGCAAACTCGTTTGCCATTATGTCCTCCCACTAGCCATCTAATTCGGTCCTCCTGATGGACCTCAAAGGGATAGAGACGACCTCATCATCCCTTTCTAGCTTCACGATATCATCACTGATACCCAGCAGCGTCCCCTTTAGCACGTTGTCCTGGCCGCCGCCTTTTTTTTCAAGAGGATCCCGTAATATAACCTTCACTTTTTTCGACTTGAAGATATTGTACTCCCTCCTGTCCTTGAACTCCCTGTCAATCCCGGGTGATGTGACCTGGAGGTTGTAGTTCTCGAGTCCCCCGAGCCCCAATACCTCGACTCTCGATCCAAGAAGCCGCGAGACTTTCTCGCAATCGTTTACCGTGATCCCTCCCTCTTTTTCGATTACGACGAGGATACTCGAACCGTTCTTTCCCCCTTTGACCGAGCACTCCACGACCGTTATCCGGAGAGGCTCCGATATCTTTGTGGCCTCTTCGAACAGAATTTTCTGGATATCTTCCATTACGGTAATCTGGGAATGGTATTTCGTCCGATACCAAAATCACAATAAAAAAAGAGTCGGCCATGCGACTCTTGTAAGAGCAAATGAACTCATACACCCGAGCATTAAAATTCTAATAAGATTAACGTGAACTGTCAAGTAATTTTATACGAATTTGACGATTACAAAACCTGTCTGCTGGATATCGGACAGGGCCTGAAATCTCATGCCTATACTGCTGCTCAGATCAAACGCAGACTGCTCCCTTCCGGCCAGCAGGTCCTCTTTTATAGTCTCCAGCAGGTCCTCTCCCGCAACATCTATTAAACCGATATTTTGAGGAAGTAGCACAAAGAGATCGTCCTTCACAAACCTGATATCCGCATATGAAGCCCCCTCGCTGAACTCCTTTTCAGAGCTAGTCCCGAGGCTCGGCATATCAAGGATGAGCTCCTTGGTTTGCTCTTCTCCCTTCTTATTGTAGATCGCGCGGCCGGTTCCGAACGAGCTGTACCGTACGTTCTTCTCTTTTACGTCGACTGCTATCAAAGACAGGTTCAGCTCAAGGCTGTTTTCGAGACAGTACCTGTTGAGTTTCCCGGTGAAGTCCTTGACATGCGCACAAGTCTCCATCTGTTCGTTGAAAAAGGAGATCAATTCATCGATCCTGGCAGACGCACTGTCTTCATCTTTTCCGAGAGAGACAAACGAGACGAAATATATCTTCTCTCCGCTTCTGTGGGTGTATATATAAGTTCCCTCGATTCCGTCCGAGTGGTGCACATAGCTGCTCGCATGGATGAAAGGAAGCTGTAGATCTTCACTCATGAAGATCTCTTTCTTCTTTTTAATGAACAGGGCAAGCCTGTTATCGGGCACCTCTTTCCCCTCAACCTCCCCCTCTTGTTGATCCTTAGTCTTTTCGGCCTCCTGCTCTTCCGGCGCCGGAGCCTCAGGTTCTCGAGAAGCGGTCTTTGAGGTCTTTTGTAACGGAGTTTCAAAAGAAGCCGGCTCCTGGGGGGCAGGTTCCTGCAGGGCAGGTTCTTCTTCGCCCCGGTACTTACCGGGACGGGGCTTGCCGGGAGCGGGTCCGAAGGTCGAGAACATCATACGCGCCCGGACGGCCAGGCTGTTGAACCGGCCGGTAACCAAGATAAACAAGGGGAAAAACAGAAGAGAGGCAAAGACCACAATGTATCCGGCCGATATAAGAATGAGCTTATCCGTTTGTTGGGGAAGGTATACGAACCTCGCCGCATCGATACCCATCACAAAGTCGTACTCCTCATGCCCGTATGCGTAGATAGGGACTGAAAATCTCTGCGAGAGAAACCTCGTAATCGGCACGACACCAGGGACCGGGTACCCGTTTTCAAACTGCCAGAGGCGCTGAACGCTCTCGAAGTACTGCGAAGGGAGCCTCTTCTGCCTGTACTGCGCTAGAAGGTCCGCATCGGTTGAGTAGACCAGCCTTCCGGAACGGTCCGTAAACCATACGTGCTTCACACCCCTGTACCGTTGTACCGCGGAGGTGATCTGCTTTATATCATCCCTGTAGCTGCTGTTTTGTATCAAGGTGTCCTGGAAGGAAGAGACCCCACGGAGCAGCGACGCATAATAATCTTCTGTCATCCGCTCGTAGAAACGAAACAGGAGACAGTAGGACCCAACTACAAACAGCAGGACCGAAACAATGGAGGCTACGACCGCCACGAGGATGACCTTTCTCTTGGAATCCCTGATGTACCCTGTTAGAAATTCAGTCTGCTTCAGTGCATCCTTGTCCATACCTGCCATGCCCCTGTTCTACTGAAGAACGGATAATCCTGAAAGTTCTTCGATATAGTCCACGTTGAATATCTGCTTCACCGACCTTGAAGAGGAAGAGCTCGCAATATCATCGGGCTTCCCCCTACCCTGTGTATCGTCAATATAGGTGCTTCCGTTATTGTAAGCAACATAGCACCTCGTGACCTTCCCTCCGCCGTAAACGGCGTATTTCTTATTGTTCGTTATGTCGCTCTCGGTGATGGCCGGGTTGGTCCGATCCTTTACGTATATACCGTTTCTGCCGTTGCCCGATACCTGTGTTTTCCTGATCGTGAGGTCGGACGTGGTCACTACTATACCGTCGATACGGCTTTTCTCGACCCTGCACTCCAAAAGCTCGGCTGAACCCCTGCCCTGTTCGAATGCTGCACCGACGTAGTTGTTTCTGAATGTGCAGCCCTTTACGACGCCTCCCCCGTATACTCTCAGTCCGTAGGTGCTGTTGTTTCTGAAGAAAGAGTCCTCGATCCGGCATCGATAGTTGTATGCGAGTACACCCTTTTCGTTCTCTTCGATGTAGCTGTTCTGTATGAACGTTTCACTGGTATGGAGGAGCACGCCGGTTTTGTTGGCCCTCACAGTGAGGACCTTCATCTCTACCTTGCTGTCCTTAACGAATATCCCGTTTTCCGTACAGCGTTCGATCACCACATTATCGAGCCGCACCCCGCCCTGGATGCCTATTATGGCGATCCCTGTGAGGGCGCCTGAGACTGTCGTGTTCGTTATGGAGCCTTTCGACCCGGCCTGATACCGTACGCCTCCCCAGATTCCCTTCTCAGCTATAAGTTCCGCCCCGTCGACTATGAGGGTACCTCCTGAGTTTACCCTGATGATCGCGTCCTCCGGCAGCAGGATTTTTTCGCTAAGGGTCGCCGTCTCCCCATTCTCGACCACGAACCCCTTGCGTGCAAGATACGCAATTCCGTATTCTTTAGGCGTGGTGACCTTCGGCGGCGCCTTCCTCGTGATCGGCTTTTTTTCCACCTTCTTCGGCAGCTCCCTGACTGCCGGGGAAAGGTCCTTTATTACATTCTCGAAAGAAAGAACAAAGTCCTGAGCTGTCTCCTCCCCCCCGACGACCTCGGTCCGTTTCTCGACTGGCCTGTAGCCGCTCTCGTTCCCGGACCTGTCGATGGCGGTAACAGCTATATAGAGCTGCCTGTTCAGAAGCTTCTCCCTTTCAACAATGAGATCGTGATATCTCTTTTCAGTATAGACGATCCCGTCCCACCGTTCCGCGTTAAGACCGTAATAGACTCTGAACTTGGCAACGTCCCTGTCCTTCGTTTCCCAGCTGATTCTCAATCTGTCCTGAGAGACGAATTCGTACTTAATGTCTGACAGCGGGAGAGGCGGCACCGTATCCTCGAGGACGATATTGTACACAGGAGAGGACGGGGCGCTTAGCGTTCCGGTCTCGTCAACGGCGAGGACCCTGAGCGAGTAGGAAACTCCGTTCTCCAAGATTGGAGCTCCGTTCTCGAGTACGTCCGCTATGGAGTAGCTCATGCCGGACCCGCCGGTCTCCTCTATAACGAAGGACTCAGTCTGAGAAGAGGCGAGTCCTTCCTGGCTGTAGTAGCGCCACGGATCTTTTCCGCTTTTGATCTGAATGACGTAACCTCTCGGCTTGTCACCCTCGACCCTTCTCCAGACGAGTTCGAGGCGGTAGTTCTTTGCATGCACGACACCGAGACCGAACGGCGCGAGCGGCGGCTTGTTCTTCGTACGAAAAGAACCGAGTGCGTAAGATGTGGAAAAGCCGAGCTCGTTCTTAGAAAAAATCCTTACCTGGTAGTCTGTGTTCTCTTCGAGGTTTCCAAATTCGCAGCTGTTGTTGAGTATCCCCTCATACTGGACAAGCGGTTGTTTGTCGTCCTTTTTCCTTATCTCGCATCTATAGGACAGCACATCGGGCATTTTGTCCCACCGTGCCCTTATGAAGCTGCTGCCGCGGATATCGTCATGGATCTCTGAAACCCGGAGGCCTGTGGGTATCGGGGCCCTATTCTCCTTCTCCTCAAACTGTATCCCGATCGGGGCCGAGATGCCGGGGTAGCTCACGGTCAGCGTATAGTCGCCCGCGATTAGTTTATCGAACCCGTAGCTTCCCTCCTCGTCGGTGAGGGTCTCTGCGACGACCCTGCCCCCTTCGTCGACGGCCGAGACCGTGACCCCTTCGATCGGGCTTCCGAGCTCATCGACGAGTCTTCCCATGATACCTCCCTCTGAGGGAGGTTCTTCGACAGGTTCAGGTACCGGAACAATCTCCGGTTCGGGAAGGGGCTCTGACTGCTCCTGCCCGGATGAAGCCTGTCCCTCCTGGTCTTGAGACGGGAAGAGAGGCCACGCCAAGAGGAGAAGGAACAAAGCTGAGATAATAAAGACTTTTGTTTTCATATGCCTACTTCCAAGGATTCTTCCAGAAATAGTGTCCCGCATGCCCGGTGTTTCTGTAGTCGTGGTTTCTCACGCTCCATGATGATTTCTTGAAGGCGAAAAGTTTCGGTTTGACATCCGACACATTCAGGGCGAATACTTCCCCGCTGTACGTTCCTGCTATTATTTCAGAGCCCTTGGCCCTGTTTACGTCGACAACGATCGGTGTTGCGAGCACATGGCTTCCGTAGTTGAATGTAGCGATCTGTGAGCCGCTTGTACCGTCCAGCACGAAGAGCGCACCTGAAAACGTACAGAATATGATTTCCAGTCCCCCGTCTTTATCGAGGTCCGCAAGTGCCACTCTTCCGAGAGGGCCGCCTTCATCTGTTTCGAATACCCACTCCTCTGCTCTCGTCCTTCCCTCCAGGGCCCGTACAATACCGCTTTCATCCACGAGCACGATCTCATTGATTCCGTCGCCGTCGATATCGCCAATCGAAGGCGAAGTACTGAACCTGCCTTGAAGTTCCCAGGTAAAGAGGAGCTTGCCGTCCGTTTTGTAACTCGAAATAAAGCCGTTTCTTGTCAGCACAACTATCTCATCGGTCCTGTCTCCGTCGAGGTCCGCGATAGCGGGGGTACCGGCCGGCCTTCCGTATATCGGGTTCTTCCAGAGCGTCCAGCCCGTCTTGCCTTCGAGAAGGTAGAGATAACCCATCTCTGTCGTAAACAGTACGTC
>DATKZJ010000043.1:0-2910 GCA_035527995.1 Spirochaetota bacterium
GCGGTCTCGTAGTGATACCGGGCAATAAGAAAGCTTTCTTTGAGCTGTTTGGCGTACCAGAGATTAAAAAAGAAGAGGTGCTCCTTGTCGAATCTCCTCCCGAGCTGAAGGCTGCTGTCAATGATGAGGAGGTTTACGTGAAGCTTGAAAAGCGTCTTGTACCTTTCCCAGTCATTTTCATTCTCTATAACGGCAAGGCTTTTCACTGGATTGTCGAAAGGTGCGACAAGCGCCCATTGCATAAATCGTATGTTGCGGTCGAGTGAACCGTTCACGGGGTAGAGGTTCATGACGTAGAGGTAGAACTCTTCGGCATAGTAGAGTCTTCTCGCGTGAAGTGCGGAGGGGGAGAGCAAAAGAGCCGTCAGAATAAGGAGGCCGGCGGTTATTCTTAATAGTTTCCTGTTTAAAAAAGTCATGTGTGTAACTCTTCTATGATCTATTATCTATTCGTCACAAAGGGGTGATTTCTTGAATTGACAGGAAGGGAGGCGGGTAGTATTATTTTAGAAATTCCAGCAAACTCTCTGAAGGGAGCGCGTAATAATGTTACAAGATTCCGGTCACGGTCTCACGTTCGACGATGTGCTTTTAAAACCGCAATACTCCTCCGTGTCCCCCGCGGAGGTGGATGTGAGGTCGTCTCTTAAATCTCTCAGCCTCAATATACCCATCATCTCAGCGGCGATGGATACAGTGTCGGGGTATAGAATGGCCATAGCCCTCTCGCGGGAGGGGGGTCTCACCGTGGTGCATCGAAATCTCTCTGTCGAACAGCAGGCAAAAGAGGTGGAGAAGGTCAAGCGAAGCCAGAGCGGAATGATCATAGACCCTGTTACCCTCGGCCCTTCGGCTCCTGTGAAGAAGGCGATGGAGATCATGAGCAACTTTCGGATCTCTGGAATACCGATAACCGAGAAAGAAAAACTCGTGGGCATCCTTACAAACAGGGACCTCAGATTCATCGATGACTTCGAGCAGCCGGTTCATCGGCTCATGACAAAAAAGGGCCTCGTTACCGCTCCTGAGGGAACTACACTCGATGAGGCAAAGAAGACTCTCCAGCGGTACAAGATCGAGAAGCTTCCGATTGTCGATAAAAACAACCGTCTCGTCGGTCTCATCACGATAAAGGATATCCAGAAGGCAATCCAGTTCCCGAACTCCGCACTGGATGAAAAGAAGAGACTCATCTGCGCCGCGGCCGTAGGTCCTGGCGCAGATATCTTCGACAGGGTTGATGCCCTTCTCGGGGTGAACTGCGACGCCATAGTGATTGACACCGCCCATGGCCACTCAAAAAGGGTCATCGATGCGGTGCGGTCCCTGAGGAAACGGTACACCGATATCTTCATCGTAGCGGGGAATGTCGCAACCGGCGAGGGGGCTCAGGCGCTCATCGATGCGGGCGCGGATGTCATCAAGGTCGGGGTCGGGCCGGGGTCGATATGTACGACGAGGATCATATCCGGAGTCGGCGTGCCCCAGCTTTCTGCGGTTATTGACTGTTTCGAAGTAACTCAGCGCCACGGGGTGCCACTCATTGCCGATGGAGGAATAAGATACTCGGGTGACATAGTGAAGGCAATCGCCGCGGGCGCCGATGCTGTCATGATAGGGAGCATCTTCGCCGGTACGGACGAGAGCCCGGGAGAGAAGGTGATTTACCAGGGCCGCTCCTTCAAGGAGTACAGGGGAATGGGGTCTGAGGGAGCCATGAAACAGGGGTCGGCAGACCGCTACGGCCAAGAGGGAAGGGAAAAGTTCGTTCCCGAGGGTGTCGAAGGGCTCGTTCCCTACAAGGGGAGCGTGCGGGACATTGTGTTTCAGTTCGTCGGCGGAATAAAGGCCGGAATGGGATATGTAGGGGCAAAGACAATAGGGGAGCTCAGGGAGAGATCGAAGTTCGTCAAGATCACCTACTCTTCTGCGAAGGAGAGCCACGTTCACGATGTCCAGATTACAAAGGAACCCCCGAACTACATGTCTCCGGATTACGAGTAGCTACCATCAGCTACCATCAGCTACAATCAGCTACCACCTGAACGCGAAGTTCAGCATGAGATTTTGGGCGGGATTTGCTCCGGGATATGCCCCGAGCTCATCGACATAGTAGACGATGTTGGTGTGAAAGAAATTAAAATCGAAGCCTATACCGCCGGTAAGATACCCGCCGTCGAACCCTCCTCTGATGGTCATGATCTTAAGCGTGTTAAAGCTCACACCGAACTTGATGTTGGTGAATACAGAGGAATAATCGAGCAGGTTTGAGTAGTCGACGGCAATGACGAAATCCTTGAAGTTCTTCGATTCTCCGGTCATCGCCATGGGGTAGAATGCGAAGCCGATGGCGACCCTCGGCTTTATATAGCTGTCTTCGAAGGTCTGCTGCGCCTGGTTGAGGTTTTCCCATGACGAGAAGTTTGTACCGAAAAAATCCTTCGCACAGAGCCCGATCGAGACTACGGGAATAGGTCTGTAGAGGAGGCCCATGTCGGCGCCGAATCCTATGGCCTTTGCAATCGGAAGATTCGAGGTATCGGAGAGAGAGTCCATTACATAGAGCGCTGTTCCTTCGACCTGGGACTTGATCCTCATCAAGACCTTGAAGTTGAACCCTGCGTACAGATTATCCAGGAAGGGTAGCTCGAATCCGTATCCGCCTGCAAAACCCACGTCGCTGTATATGTTCAGGTTCGCCCTGGGCATCATCGCCCCCGGCTTCGAGCTGAATCTGAAAGCCAGGTTGTTGTAGAACGCGAATCCGTAATTGTTTCCTACTCTCCCGAAGTAGATCGGACCTGCCGCACCGAGGGCGAGCGTCGCATTGGAGAGGTAGTTGTTCATGTTGGTAGGATCGGAGAGATCGACTCCGGTGAGGATAGCCTCCCAAAGCTTCAGGGCGGAATC
>DATKZJ010000044.1:0-11522 GCA_035527995.1 Spirochaetota bacterium
TGGATGAGAGAAGATGTATGAGAGATTCCGGGAAATATTTAAAAAGTGGCAGCTTTCAGCCGGAATGGTGGCAACTTTGGCCCGGAATAGGTGGCAACTTTGAAACGGAATGGGTGGCAGTTTTGCTCCGGATTATGCACAAAAGTTAATTTCAATACATTCGAATGAATAATGGGCATAAAAATAAAGGAATTTTGTGCACATTAAGATGCGCATGCACAACCATTGCACATGAAAAAGAAGGTATAATAGGCTACGTAGTTCGAGTGCGTTTTACTCATCTCCCCCTCCTGGACGAGCTTCGAAATTTCTGTTACACAAGCAGGATAGAAATCCCGAGTTTTCTTGCCGCTTAGATAGTTCGAGTCACGCTCGGCTCCCCAATTTGTAACATAGACAGAACTTTTACGAGTGTATGTTTCTTTCAACTAAAGAAATCTAAATCGAAAAAATGTTAAATAACAATATCGGAATCCTCTCTGTTTAGTGAAAGAGTATGGAAGAATGATTGATACAGGTGAGGTGAAAAACCAAGCCGATCTTGCCAGAAAGCTTGGTGTTTCCCGAGTACGGATATCTCAAGTTCTCAGTCTGCTCAAACTCTATAGCGAATTAATTAAAGCTGTTGAAAGGTTTGGTGACCCCATGCCATCAAGGATTGTTACAGACAGGATGTTGCGAGACTGTCTTATTTCTCCAGAAAAGTACAAATCAATACCATCTCGTTTGAGTAACCCTATGAAATATGAGCCAACAAGGCTGCTTTACTAGATGCAGAGCTAATGCGGGATATATCAAGATATTCTACTGGCGGAATTAAATAATTCATATCAATCATACCCACGGCGCGTATCGCCGATGTATCGCGACACGACAACGAGCTGCTTCAGAATGGTATAGGGCATCTTTGCATCTCCCTGTGTGCCCCCGTTCGTTTCCTGTTTGGTGAGCACGAATTTTTAGAGAACGAGTTGCTGGCCCTCCCGGCCGTAATCGTCTTCATGGCGGTACTGGTCCTCCACCGTCCATTCGCCAAAGCTGACGACAAGAATCCGGAACGGCTTGTCTTCGGCCCAGAAGCGGTGTCTCATACCGGGGTATATCATGAACTCTTCGTGGGCTTTGGGCTGGTAGATTTTGCCGTCGACCTCCAGAAACGCTCCATCATCGATGAAGTGGAAGAGCTCGGTGCGAACCTGGTGCGAGTGGAGGCTCGCCCGGCCGCCGGGCTTCACGCGCGTTAGATCGACGGAACATGGCTGGTTGCGGACAACCATGTGGATATCCCCCCAGGGCCGGACTGATTGGACCGTTTCTCGTCCGTGTCTCGGATCTTGCCTTGCACCGCTCATGATATCCCCCGTTAACCTGAAAAAGTTTTCGTCAGCCCATGCTGCACGAGCCGGTACCGCGGCACACGGCGTAGCATCGGCCGCAATAGGGCACGAGGCCCACGTAGTTTTTCAACCGACTCTGCCACGGGTCCACCTGGCTCTTGTATACGAGAAGCTCTTCGTCGGTGGGTTCTTCATCGGGGATGGGGATGTCTTTATACCCGCCTGTGCGTTTCAGCATGCCGCTGCAGCCCCACCGGCAGCGCCAGCCTTCCAGCTTGCCGTAGATCACTTCCTTTCCGCCGATGACGCACGTCACTTTCCGGCCGGTATCCGCTGGAATAGCGTTCGTGGGGCATACGGCAGCGCAATAGGGCCCGCATTCATCCGGATCGCACAGGGTCTCTTCGTACATCGGGTCGGAGACCAGCGGGGCGTCGGTGACGATGCTCACCAGTTTCTGCCGCGTCTTGAACCGAGGCGTAATCAACATGCTGTGCCAGCCAATCTGTCCAAGCCCACACGCGACGGCGATGTGTTTATGGGAAACATCTCCCGGACCACCGGGATACTCCTTCGAAGGTTTCAGCAGATGCGGGACATTCGCCGGAAAGGGGTACGCACGGTAACCATGGCCTTCGAGGTGTTTCGCGCCAAGGTAGGCAAGTCGGTCCAGCTCCCGATTAATCATGACAAGCGTGTACAACTGATACGAATGGTACGAAGGTGGATCCGTGCCATTGCGTGCGTGCCGGGCGATGAGATCGCAAACTGCTTCGTTGACACGTAATCCGATGGCGATCATGTAACTCGCATCGGGCAGATAACGCTGAGGGCGCATCTCCCCGGGCGCGCCGTCGAGCCGGATCACAGCGCCGAAGCCGACCAGATCCGCGCCCTCCTTATGCAGATACGTCCTGAGATCCTCGGTCAACCGGACATGATTGATTTCCCGTCCATCGCTGTATCTCTTTTGATCCTGTATTGCCTTGGCCATGGCGCCTCCATTGTCTTGCAGCGTACCCGCATCGTATGTGGTTACGTTCTTTGTACAACTCTTTCCGTATACCGTCAAGCGGTGAATTGGAATTAAACCGGCAAGCCATGCAGCAATCATAACCGTATTGCACCCACACCGTTTTATGCGCTTTTACTGAGGAAAGTGCCCGGTTCGTTTATATACACAGCGTTAGGACCGGTGGAGTCGCTTGTGATCGAAAATTCAACGAACATGATAGAAAGATTGAGCCTGTTTCAAACCGCCTTTTAACATCATCTGGAAATTGGCACAGGAATCCCGCAAGTATAGGCCAGACATAAAAAAACAGACAGCAGAGGATCTCTCTACTGCCTGTCCAATCGTCCTCCCCCGGCCGGACTCGAACCAGCGACCCGCTGATTAACAGTCAGCTGCTCTACCAACTGAGCTACAGGGGAATATTAGCAAGCAGAAATAATATACAAAAATTGACGTGACTGTCAAGATATTTTACGGTTACTTCGTTCAAGTTGAAGCTTCGCTTTAACGGCCCATCCCCTTACCCTAAGTCGTCTTCGGCTCAAATCGTGCTTTGATTAAAAATATGGGGCTGTTATAATTAGTACTGTATGAAACCCAAGGCCCTTATCATACTGGCAGCCGCACTGATAGTTCCATCTCTCTGCTTCGCCGTCGTACGTGAGAACTGGCCTACCTATATGGGAAACCAGTATCTCACAGGAAACAACGACGGCATCATACCGGAAAGCGACGGGATCGTGTGGGCCTTCTCCTCTCCAGGAAAGCTCTACAACCCGGTCTCAGTAAACGGAAGAGTGTATGTCGTATCCACAGACTCCTACCTCTACTGCCTCGACGCGGCGGACGGTACTCTCATCTGGAAGTTCAAGGCTGAAGGCCCGCTGACACGAATGGTCTGCGTGTACGAGGACAGGGTTTTTCTGCCCGCAGGACGGTTTCTGTACTGCATCGACGCCGAAAAAGGAGAGGTACTCTGGGCCAGGCGGGACCAGTCGTTCGGGTTCTACGGTACTCCGACTGTCTCGGAAGGCAGGCTTTTCTACGGAAACCGCAAGGGTTTTTATGCACGAGAGCTCCGAAACGGGCACCTCGTGTGGGAAAATCACGAGGTCTACACCTACGGGGGCTTCCCCTCCTACTGGAACGGGATGGTATACACGGTCTCCAAGGAGTTCCAGCAGGAGAACGCCAGGCTCATAGCACTGGACGAGAAGGACGGATCTGTCCGCTGGATATCGGTGATAGAGAACGTCCCCAATATCTACTCCCCTGTGGTCTACGACGAGCGGATCTACCTCGCGCTCGGCAGCAAGCTTGCGGTCTTTGACGCCTCAACAGGGGAGATGCTTTTCGAAAAAAAGTTCTCCGAGCAGGTCGCCTCGAGCACGGCCTTTTCGAACGGCCGCATCTTCCTCTCGCTGAGGGACGGGCGGATCATGACGATAGACCCCGATGACGGAGGGTACGAGCTTCTCTTTACTGCCCCGTACGGGACGCAGTTCGCTATTGTGGGATCGCACCTTTTCGTGCCTCTCAAGGGGGAGGCGAAAGATCTTGCCAAGCCTGTAAGGCTCGCCGTTGTCGATGCCGACACGGGCGATGTGAAACGCAAGGTCTACATCGAGGAGGGGGAGCCTTCAGCTCTCACAGTTGCCCGCGGGATGGTATTCCTTCCAGCCTCGACAACCCTCTACGCCCTCGGAGACGGCAGGCTGTTCTCCCGTGTAAAACCGGAGGAGGGCGGTCCTGCCGATACGCAAACCGTACGCGGAAAGCTTACGGACAGGGATTCGGGCATGCCTCTCAGCGGAACCGTCGAATCGACTACACAGCTCCCGGGCGGCGAGATCGTCCGTAATGAGGAGGCGATCACGGGAGGGAGCTTTGAGATAGAGGTCCCGAAGGAGGGAACAACAGACCTCGTATTCTCTTCACCGGGCTACACGTTCGAGACGATGACGATCGCATCCGCCGAAGCGATCGACGACCTCACCAGGATGCCGCTCGAGCTATCGCTCCCGAAGGCGAAAAAGGGTGAGCGGCTCATAGTGGAGAGCATCCATTACAAGACAGGAAGCGCAAACCTCGAGGTCGGATCTCTCGGGGCATTGGACCGGCTCCTTCGGATGATGCAGGAGAACCCGTACATCGAGATCGAGATCGCGGGGCATACAGATTCGACCGGAAACCCAGAATTCAACCTCGAGCTCTCGCACAGGAGGGCTGAAGCCGCGGCGGACTGGCTCATCAGAAACGGGGTCCTGTCAAAGCGGATTAAGACTGCCGGGTACGGAGATAAAAGACCCGTGGCGGACAACAGCACCCGTGAGGGCAGGCAAAAGAACAGACGAACGGAGATCACAATAATCGATGATTGAACGACGCAGTGTGTTTATCACCATCCTGGGGCTCGCCGCCGGGATCGCGCTTTCCGTATGGCTGTATCATCGATTCAAGATCGTGGGGTTCTTTATCTTCATCCCTGTCTTTTCGCTGGGAGGGTCGCTCTTTCGGAACATGTGGAGGAGGAAAGAGAAAGCGCAGGGAGAGATCGAGCATCACGAATATACAGTCGAGGCAGAGAGGCCGAAGGACTCTCTTTGAGCGTAGCGACCGGGGGAGGGAAAGACTAATTATTCCGTGCAGAAAACCAAAAGCACTTGTGCTTTCGGTTTTCTGCCAAAGGACATGGGTCTTTAAGACCCATGTCCTAAAATACCGTTGAGTTTCTCGAACACGAGGTAGAGGGCCTGGGTGCCCTTTTTCCCGAGCCCCTGCGCCTTTGCAGCGATATAGAATTCTTGAGCGAGAGAGAGGCCTGGCAGCGAGAGGTTCATGCGCTTTGCCTCGTCGAGGGCGATCCCCATATCCTTGATGAAGTGCTCTATAAAGAAGCCAGGCTCGAAGTTACGCTTCACTATCCTGGGCCCGTAGTTGTTTATGCTCCAGGAGCCCGCTGACCCGCTCCCGATTGCCCTGATCACCTCAGACATGTCGAGCCCCGCCTTGTACGCGTAGAGCAGGCACTCGACTGTACCGATCATCGTCGTGGCGATATGTATCTGGTTTACCATTTTCGTGTGCTGCCCGCTCCCAGCCTTTCCCATGTAGGTGATCGCCTTCCCCATGATCTCGAAGAGAGGGAAAACCCGGTCGAATACGTCCCGGTCACCACCCGCCATGATGGCGAGAGTCGCGTTTTTGGCGCCCACGTCGCCGCCGGACACGGGTGCATCGAGGGCAAAGCACCCCTTCTTCTTCGCCTCGTCGTAGATTCTCACAGCAAGGTTCGGGCTGCTCGTGGTCATGTCGACAACGATCCCTCCCTCACCAAGGCCTGCCAGCACTCCGTGGGAGGAGAGAAGCGCATCCTCCACATCGCTCGGATAGGAAACGATGCTGAACACCACATCCGAGCTTTCTGCGACCTCGCGGGGGCTTTCTTTCCACTGTGCACCTTTCTGTACCAGGTCAAAAGCCCTTGCCTTCGTCCGTGTGAACACGCTCACCGGGTAGCCCGCATCGAGGATATGCCCGCACATCGAGCCCCCCATCATGCCTGTACCGACCCATCCTATTTTCATCTTCTTTGTTTCCATAGATACGCTCCGACTTATCCGATTTTTGTCCTGCCGTTCATATAGGAGACAAGAGCTTCAGGCACGGTGATGCTCCCGTCCTCGTTCTGAAAGGACTCGATGAGTGCCACGAGCATCCTCGGGGAAGCGGCAGCTGTGTTGTTAAGGGTGAAGGGGAAGAGGTTTTTCCCCTCCTTAGACTTGTATCTGATCTTCGAGCGCCTTGACTGAAAATCAGCGAATGAAGAGCAGGAGTGGGTCTCCCCATACCCTCCTCTCCCCGGCATCCAGCACTCGATGTCGTGCTTCTTTATCTGCCCCATCCCCATCTCCCCGGTGCATACCTCTACAACACGGTAGGCTAACCCTAGGCTTTGTACGATATCCTCTGCGTTCTGCAGGAGCTCATGGTGAAGTTTCTGCATCTCGTCGTAGTCATCCCGGCAGATCACCACCTGCTCTATCTTCTGGAACTGGTGCACCCTGTAGAGCCCCTTCACGTCCTTGCCGTACGACCCGGCCTCTCTCCTGAAGCAGGTGGTGAAGGCGGCGTATTTCTTAGGAAGCTCCTCCTCTGCCAGAATCTCGTCCTGGTGGTAGCTCACGAGGGTCACCTCCGAGGTTCCTATGAGAAAGAGCTCGTCGCGCTCTATGGAGTAGGACTCCTCTCTTCCGGCGGGGAAATACCCCGAACCGACCATGCAGTCCTCCCTCACGAGGACGGGCGTGGTGAACGGCGTGTATCCTCTTTCCACGAGCAGGTCCATCGCGTATCGCATCAGAGCATTTTCGAGCATCGCTCCCTCGTTCTTGAGGTAGTAGCTCCGGGAACCCGCGACCTTGACCCCGCGCTCTATATCTATCAGGTCGTGCATGAGTCCGAGCTCGACATGGTCCTTAGGCTGGAAAGAAAAAGCCGGAGGCTCACCCCAGCGGCGGAGCTCAACGTTTTCTGACTCGTCTTTGCCGACAGGAACGTCTTCGAGCGGAGGGTTCGGGATACGAAGAAGCCCCTCTTCCAGCTCGCTGTCCTTCTGGCGGAGCCTGATCTCGTCGACTTTTATCGCCTTTGAGAAGCTTTTGAGCTCCTCCTGCAGCCTCTTTCTCTCCTCGTCTTCGACCTTCTTCATACGCGCCGATTTGAGTCCGAGGTCCTGCCTTTTCCGGTCCACAGAAGCCTGGAGCCTCCGCCTCTCTTCATCGATCCTGAGCACAGCATAGATATCGACATTGATCCTCTTCTTCTGTGCCCCGACTCTGTAACGCTCAGGGTCATCACGCAACTGCCGCAAATCTACCATTTCACCCTCTCAATACCAGAATATCATCCCCCGTACAGGCGCCAAGGGTTTGTTTCGCGCTTCCGCCGTTTACCGCAATCTCCACATACCCCCGGGAGCCCGTGACAGAAATGCAAAGACCCGGGGGGGCTTCGGCATATGTGCGTCTTATCTTCCCGACTCTCACAAGCTTCCCGCCTGCCTTAAGAAACAGTTCGTCATCGGGTCCGACGAGCTTGTTTCCGACATTCGTTATGAGGTTTCCGAACCGGTCGACGTATATCACACTGCCGACTATCTGGTCCTCACGGACATCCGGTCCTGTGATCTCCACTCTTTCCATTGACCCGGCGGTAGAACCGGTGGCAGAACCGATCTCTTCCATCGGTGCACCCGCCACGATGTACCCGACGAGAGGCGCAAAAATGTCCCTCCCGTGGAAAGTCGAGCTTGGGTCGCTTCCAAGGACCCTTTCTGCCACCCTCGATGTAAAGATCTTTTTCGCTTTTGACCGCAGACGTTCAGGATCAACCTCGAAGATACACCGCACTCCGCTGCTGTTCGCCGCCTCGTAGAGAATGCCGTTGTCCGGACCGACAAAGGTGTACTCCCCGGTCTCCACGGCGAGTATCCCGCGCTCCGTACCTACGCCGGGATCGACTACTGCGAGATGGACTGAACTCTCCTCGAAATAGCTGTACGAGCTGAGCAGCACAAAAGAGCATGCGAGCAGGTCGCCTCGGCCTATGCCGTGGGTCAGGTCTATCACGTGTGCGGATGGCGCGCACGCCTCTATCACCCCCCTCACTTCGGCAACGTAGGTGTCGTGGTATCCGAAATCTGAGGTGAAGGTGACGGTTCTCCTCATGACACTAAATTACAGGGGCTGGCAGAAGAAAGCAAATCAAAAATCTTTTTGTTGATGACACTGCTCCTCAATGCTATTTTGGAATAAAAAGGCCATGACTCGAAAGTTTTCAATACAGCTCCTCATTCCCGATCCTGGCGATTTCAGGGAGATACCTCCTTCCCTTCTGAACGAAGTAGGTTCTCTCTGGGTCGATCTATCAAAGGCCGAATCTTCGGCCGACTGCAAAAATATTATCGAGAGGATACGGTTACATTCAGGCAAGGAGGTCGTTCCTGTAATCGGTTCCTCGAGCGGAAATCGGCTTTTATCCTGTATCCGGGATCGAGTGGCAGTGCGGCTGGAGGATAAAAAGTCTTTCTTTTCGGCGATCCCTCAGGAAAAAAGAGAGAACCTTTCGATCTTCATCGTAGACGACGATTTCAGGGGAATAGACGGCAGAGACGATACCGTTATCTCTCAAAGGCTGGACCTCATAGCAGGCAGCGTGAGAGACCTTCGCGGCAGAGGCTTTCTCGACCTCACTGTTAATCTCTACCACCCCGACCCTGTCATTCACTATAAAACAAACCTCTTTCTCCATCAGGAGCTCGGGGTGCGCACGGTAGTGTCCCTCGTCCCGGACAGGGCGGGCTCCCTCGGGGAGGGCTCCCTCGGGGAGGGCTCCCTCAGGGAGGGCTCTTTTGATGAGGGATCGCTCGTTGAAAGCTCTCTCTCACTCTCTCCGACCCTCTATGAGGGGATGAGCGAGGGGCTCCTTATATGTCCCACACAAAGGCAGATTGTAGACCATGATGCTTTGGAAGCGGTCATCCTGTCCTGTAAAAGGATACTGGCTGCGCTGAAGATCATTCCCAGAACGCATACTATGATCTCCTGTCCTGTGTGTGGGAGGTGCCTGCTCAACCTCTCGTCCATGGCAAGGGTTATTAAGGATGAGCTGGACAGGCTCGTTATGGAGCTCGGTCCGCATAAAAAGCTCCTCGAGGATGCCGGAGGCATCACCGTCGCGGTTATGGGGTGCAACGTCAACGGTCCGGGAGAGGCACGTGACGCGGACATCGGCGTTGCGGGAGGGAAGAACAGCACAGGGACCATCTTCAGGTTCGGGAAACCGACAGGCACCGTGGAAGAGTGGGAGATCGTGGAAGAGATGGTGAAAGGGATACGGGAAGTAATCGATGAAAAGATCAGGCGTTGAAGCGAAGCTTCAACGGCCCTCATCGAGACCGCAGCGGGAGAACAGTTCTCCAGAAACTTTCCTGTATCTCTCATCGAGCATCGCCCTCGTGGCGGACTCGTTCTCCCCGAGCGGAGCGTTGAGCCCGAAGTAGAACTTTATCTTAGGCTCGGTCCCGGAAGGACGTATTGAGATCTTGATATCGGTATCCGTATAAAACTGCAGGACGTTAGATTCCTGTATGTCCGTGATCTTCCTGGTCTCGCCGCTCTTTACGTCCCGCGAGACCTGGAGCTTGAAATCCTTTATGAGGGTCACGTTCCCTCCACCGAGTGTGAGCGGGGGATCAGACCTGAGACCGGCCATGATCCGCTGTATCCTCTCGGCTCCTTCCACTCCCTTCAGGTAGAAAGAGCGCTGAAACTCGTTGTACAGCCCGTATCTCTCGTAAAGAAAGTGCAGGTATGACAAGACCCCGCCGAAGCGCGCCTTCGCATAGCGCACGAGAAGAAGCGCGAGAACAGACGCGATCACCCCGTCCTTGTCCCGGACGAAGGTATCAGCGAGATAGCCGTAGCTCTCCTCGAACCCGTAGATGAAGCTTTTGTTTCCCTTCTCGTCGAACTCCCGCATCTTCTGGCCGATGAATTTGAATCCAGTGAGCACGTCGATCTCTTCGACCCCGAAATCCTTCGCGATCGGCTTCGCGAGATCGGTGGACACGATCGTCGATATGACCACCGGATTCGGCGGCATGAGACCCGAGCTGCTGTAAGATGAGAGGATCATGTGGGTGAAGAGAACGCCGAGCTGATTTCCGCTGATGAGCGCATACCCGCCCTTCGGGTCGGGCACCGCGCATCCCAGCCTGTCGCAGTCGGGATCGGTGGCGATCACGAGATCGGCCTTCTCTCTCTCTGCATAAGAGACAGCCCGCTCGAGCGCCTCTTTCTCCTCAGGGTTCGGCGAGACAGTGGTGGGAAAATCTCCGTTTGGTATACTCTGTTCAGGCTCGGGAAGAAGCCGTACCCCTCCCACGCTCTCCAGCGCCTTGGGTACGAGAGTGATGCCGACGCCGTGGAGAGGGGTGTATACTACCGTGACATCACGAGGCGCCTTCCCGATCTCCTCCTCCATGCCCTTCTTGACCCTCTCCGCGAAGGCCTGCACCCGATCGAGATATTCCTTTTCGACATCGCCGTCTATCTCTCTTATGATTCCCTCCTGCAGCCCGCGAGAGAACTCGATCCTCTTCACGTCCCGAGTGATCTCAACCCGGTTGACGCTTTCTACGATCATCGAATCCTCAGGCGCGACCACCTGGTTCCCGAACGGGGAGTACACCTTGTACCCGTTGTACTCTTTTGGATTGTGGCTCGCAGTCACCACGATGCCCGACACGCATCCGAGATGTCGGACACAAAAGGAAAGAAGGGGGGTCGGACGAATCTCGCTGAAGATAAATACCCTGATACCGTTCGCAGCCAGCACCCGTGCCGCTTCCTCTGCGAACCTCCTCGAGTTGTTCCTCGAGTCGTACGCTATACAGACGCCTCTCTCGCCCGCATCCGGGTATTGTGCAAGCAGGTAGTTTGCCAGCCCCTGGGTCGCCCGGCCCACGGTGTACACGTTCATCCGGTTCGTACCCGCAGCCATGACGCCACGCATCCCACCGGTGCCGAACTCGAGGTTCTTCCCGAAACGGTCTTCGAGCTCCTTTTCGTCATTACCGTCGATGAGCCCCCGGACCTCCTCGTTCGTCTCAGGGTCGAACCCCTCCCTGGTCCAGAGAAGCGCCTGCTTCAGGATATCATCCTGCAGGGTCTCATCGTTCATCTTTAAGCCTCACTTCACGATTCCCATTCTGCCTGGAGGCCAGTAGCGGAAGAGAGACTTTCCGAAGATCTCGCTTCGATCGACGAACCCCCAGAACCTGCTGTCGTTGGACTGGTCGCGGTTGTCTCCCATCATGAAGTACTGTCCCTCAGGCACGATCACGGGCCCGTAAAAATCGCGGTTGTTCATGAGGCTGTCGCCTGGAGGTATGATCTCGAGGTCCACGTGGTACTCAGGCCACCACCCTTGGAGAAGCTTGCCGTTTATATACACCTCCTTGTTGATGACCTCGACCTCGTCTCCGGGCAGCCCTATGCACCGCTTTACGTAGAATTTAGGCTGCGGGTCGATGTTCGCGAAACCGAGGGTGAGTGTATATACGACAGGGGTAAATATCTGTATCACGATGTTCGGCGGGTCGTAGT
>DATKZJ010000045.1:0-9971 GCA_035527995.1 Spirochaetota bacterium
TTTATTCGATCCCATATGGAAGAACTAGACTACCTCGATTCAGGGGATGATTACAAGAGACAGATCTTAGACCTCCACTCGATGCTCGAGATCGGTAAGACCCTTAATGCGGCAAGCCTGTCTCTGAAAAATGTCCTCGACATCGTTATCCTCACCTGCTACGGGCACTTTCACTCACAGGACGCCAGTATGCTCCTTTCCATGGAAGAGGGAGAAAAGACGTATTTTGCCGGAGAAGCGGAAAACAAGAAAATATCCATCAAATTGACGAACCCTCTTGAAATCTACATCAAGGAGAACGAGAGGGCCATACATATCGGCGAGATAAAAAAACAGGCCGGGCTGGATAACACTCACAAGATTCTTGCGAAAAACGGATTCGAGCTCATCGTACCGCTCCGCTTCAAGGACAGGATAAACGGCTTGCTCTGCCTTAAGCGCAAGGAGGAGGATTTCGGATCCGAATATACTGAAGATGATGAAAGGTACATCAGCATAATTGCAGGCTTCGCGTCGGTTGCGATCGAGAATGCCAGACTCTACGAAATGGCCACGCTGGATATAAAGACGAAGCTCTACAATCACGGCTTCTTCGCAAATCGTCTCACGCAGGAGGTAGAGAGGGCGGAGAGATACAAAGCAGACCTCACTCTCATGATCCTCGACCTCGACCACTTTAAAAAGGTCAACGACACGTACGGTCACATTGTCGGCGACGAGGTCCTCATTGAGGTCGCAAGGACCGTCAAGCACGCGGTACGCGGCTTTGATATCCCGGCCCGTTTCGGGGGTGAAGAGTTTACAGTAATACTACCGGAGACCGGACTGGAGGGCGCCGATACGGTCGCACAGAGGCTGAAGAATGCGATTAAAGAGCTCTCCTTTTCCTCGGAGAAAGGAAAGTTCGGCATAGCTGTGAGCATCGGGATCGCCGGTTTCATCCACGAATCAAGCATGACGGACGATATACTCATATCGCATGCAGACCAGGCTCTCTACTACGCCAAAGAGCACGGGAGAGACCGGGTGGCCCGGTACAATGAAATCTCCGAAAGCATAGAAAAGTAGCAGCTGTCAACTCCCGATTGTTTTCCACCTTCCTCGGTGCTGTCGGTGATACCGCCGATTCAACAAACCGTCGATTTCCCCATGCAGCCTAATGTGGACAAGCCACATTCTTGATGAAAATATTTTCTTGCCAAAAAGGCAAGAAAATCAGTATTAAGGTACTATTATTATTTCATATGAAAGGGGCTTTTAATGTCTTTTTCCGGTAAGGTTCTTTTCTCTCCTCTTTCTGTTTTTGGGTTGTGCCGTTTTCTCGCTTCTTCGTTATATGGAGATGAAGGCATACTGAAAACGGGCTCTTTAGAACCCTGTGGTCGACGGCGTTGCCGGGAATGAAGAGTACATCTACTCCTATGAAACAAATAAGATGACGCTGTATCAAAAACCGCTCTTTTGCACCATCAACGCGGCCCTTGTAGCCCAAACAGAGGGATGGGTCGGTATGGGGTTCAAGTCATCAGTAACGGACGGCACAGAAATCCTCATCGGCTATGTAAGAGATGGCACACAATCCTACACGGAACAGATTGGGGTGGGCAAACGGCATAAAGACGAGAAACTGCCCTGGGTGAGGTCGCTCGTGCTTTCCGAGTCAGCGGTAAAACCACCCTTGAGGTCGAGCTTGCCGAAGAAGACGTCGTCGGATTCCGACATGGCCCTGAAAGCCGGTCCCACAAACCGGTCTCTTCATCATACCGGATTCCTACCCGAGGCTCTCCTTAACAGAGGTTCATTACGGTGTGTTATGCCCTTATGGGACGGCGATCGTGAACAAGACCGCTAATCCCCATTTGGTATATATCACCGTAAATAGTAAGAAATGGGGGGGGTCAATCCCCGTTTCTCATTACCAACAGCAAACTGTAAGTAACGGGTCTTTTGGCGCTTTGTTCACCGTAAATATTATTTTTTACATCTACCAATGGCTATGCAATCTGATTGCATAGCAATCTGATTGCAGCAATCTGATTGCAGCAATCTGATTGCAGCAATCTTTGAGAAAACCGCACTAAATCTGAACTGCGGAAATATCATGGCTGGTCAGGTTTAAATATGAGGGGGAATTGTGAGGAATATAAAATGCCGGTCACTCCCGCCGTTCGGCAGGGAACGATCGGCATTCTCATTGCATTCAGTTTCAGGTGAATAATACACCAATTTTCTCCTGAAACTTAACACGCCTTAGACTCGTCAAAGTTCATTGACGGCTAAAGTGTATCAGCCTGTTCAGGAACTTATTATTCCTCATCTTCCCAGTAAATGCAGGTAACAGGGCAGGCGTCTATCGCATCCTGGATCTCTTCCTCGGAAACACCGTCACTGTTTGTGATCTCCGCGATGTTATCATCCGTCATTAAGAATACGTCCGGACAGCTATCAGAACATGCGCCGCAGCCAATGCATTCCTCTTGATCAATATAAAATTTCTTGGCCATTCCAGATCTCCTTTAACAATCTCTAATTTTTTCGAATAATAAGGACCTTGGATAAAAAAGTCAATATCTCTGTCGTAAATAATCCATATATTTCCTTAAATAAATACCGATTTTAAGCCTCAAAAAGGAAAATATTATTAGAGCGATAAGTATCGGGCTGACTGCCGCCCCTGCAATGGGAAAACGCACGACGAACGCCGCATACAGCACGACACACACTATACAGAAGAGTATGAAAAGCAGTTTTACCAGGGCAGTTGCCATTCTTATGAAAATTTTAAAAAGCAGCTTTTTTCTAAACCCCCTGACAACATAGAAACCGATCAGCCCCCCGAGAGCGATGTAGAAGACGATTGCATAGACGGATTTGCTGATAACTGCAACCCTGTACAATCCGTAAACCAGCCCGCCCATTCCGACGAATATCAGGGAGAAGAGCAGCACAGCCGATAGAAACTGTCGAATGCTGTGTATCGCGCGTGAAACCCTCAGCGTATGTCCGCCCGCTGATTTCGGATCGTCCCTTCGCATGCTCATCTCTCTTCGTAATCCTTTAAGAATCCGTTCAGCTCGTCCTGGGTTGGTATTCCCTTCCGGCCGCCGGTCTCTCTGCATTTCATGGCCGCACAGGCTGAAGCGCGGCGCAGTATTGTCTCGTCCGGGTACCCCTGTGCCAGGAATAGCGCGTACGCGCCGTGAAAAACGTCCCCTGCACCGGTCGTGTCTACTACATCAACATCGAAAGCGTCCTGCTCTATGGTCCTCCGTCCGTTTTTTAAAAGGGAAACAGCACCTCTCTTCCCCAAAGTAACGGTAATATTAGGGCTTTTAACCGTTTGCGCAAACTGCTCCACAAGCTCCCTTTTATCGGCAGCGGAGTCTTTCCCGATCACGCGCAGGGCATACCGTTGTGATGCAACCACATGCGTCGCATTGGCGAGGATATCTTCTGCAAGCGGAGAGTCCTTTTCAGCGTCAACGACGACAGGAACCCCCGCCTCCCTTGCAATCCTCGATGCAGCGAGAGATGCCTCTTCATGGTAGAAATCAATGAGGAGGACCTTCGAAGCCCTTACAAGTTCCGGATCCACATCATCCGCTCCGAAACGGGGTATATCTTCTTTAAAATATATGATCGTCCTTGACTGGTTCGCCGTATTGACGACAACAAAGGCGAGAGGGTTACGCCCCTCTCGTATGCTCACATATTCCGTGCTGACACCCTCTTTTTTCAGACCCGATACGATCTGCTCTGTGAAATCATCCTTTCCTACAGAACCGTGGTAGCATACAGCTCCGCCGAGCCTCCCCACGGCAACACACGCGGTGGCTATGTTCCCCCCTCCCTGCACATCGATATCGTCCGCCTTGAGCTTTTCATCTTCGGTCGGGTACGCCGATACAGAACAGAGGTAATCGATACAATACGATCCTATTCCAAGCACATCGAATTTTTTTTCCACAACCCTATCTCCTGTGCCCCTATAGTACAAAATTTATTTCTTGGTGTATAGTTTGATTTTCAGGATCTTTCCCGATTTCGCCTCAGATTGTCTTGAAACACAAAAGTTAAGCAGTACCATAACAGGGCGTCACAGGCCTTCAATATCGACTTCTGTATTCGCTGACTTTTAACCTATACGATAGGTCCCGATATCTTCGTAACCATGATTTCCCGCCCTGCTGCACCACAATAAAAAGACCCATATCAGCTTATTCGGGCAAGAACCGATTTTCTGAACACACACCCGTATTTTTCTGCAGATATATTTCATCCCTCAGGAAGCTTCCATGAGTACGCGCCTGCCGGTCTTCATGCGATTAATTAGTTGAGAGTCAAATAGTTACATGAAACCAACTTATTCATCAATGTCTTTTCTTGTTGAACATACTAATCATTCACCAAGAACTAATTATACCTGCCACGCAAGTTTTTTCTTGACAATTATCGATTACAGTGTATTCTATCTTAAATCGCAAAAACCGAATAACAATGGAAAATAGAGTGACAGCCAGAATGGGAAGTGGAAACCTTGTAAGCCTTATTATTATTGTACTGCTCCTTATTTTGCCCTAGGGCAGCGGAATAGACTGAAACTCTACTACCCGCTGTCTACAGCGGGTTTTTTTTTAGCCTGTTTTCTGGAGGGATCATGCCAGAAGCAAACCACACTATCTGCAAATGCCGAGTTAATCGTTTCTGCATTACGTTTTTTAATAACAGTTCACAGGAGGAACCATGCGAAGCGACTTGATGAAGAGTGGATTACAGAGGGCCCCTCATCGCAGCCTTTTCTTTGCACTAGGGTTGACCGAGGAGGAGATAGAAAGACCTATCATTGGTATAGCGAGCTCGGCGAACGAGATCATACCGGGCCACCTCCATCTGCGTCAGGTCGTCGATGCGGTGAAAGCAGGGGTGAGGATGGAAGGGGGCACTCCCCTCGAGTTCGGAACGATAGGAATATGCGACGGAATCGCCATGGATCATATAGGGATGAAATACTCCCTCGGAAGCAGAGAGCTCGTTGCCGACTCCGTAGAAACGGTTGCCATGGCAATGCCGTTCGACGGACTCGTTCTGATACCGAACTGCGATAAGATCGTACCCGGGATGCTCATAGCAGCGATAAGGCTCAACATTCCGGCTGTTGTGGTATCCGGAGGGCCGATGCTCGCTGGAGAATACAGGGGAGAAAAGATCGGAGTCGATAAGGTGTTCGAAGCTGTCGGCAAGAGCAGAGCAGGAAAGATTACCAGCAGCGAGCTCTCCGCTATAGAGCGTTGCGCATGTCCCGGGGTGGGAAGCTGTGCCGGGCTCTATACTGCCAACACCATGAACTGCCTCACAGAGGCGCTCGGCATGGGGCTGCCCGGAAACGGCACGATACCGGCGGTTCACGCCGACCGCATCAGGCTTGCCAAGAAGGCGGGAAAGGCTCTTATGAGGAGAGTGGAGGACGGCCTCGCACCGAAAGATATAATGACAAGGGACGCCTTTCTCAATGCAATAGCCGTTGATATGGCAATAGGGGGCTCGACGAACACCGCTCTTCATATCCCGGCGATCGCGCACTACGGTGAGGTCGAGGTCGATCTCGAAGATTTTGACCGGATGAGCAGCAGGGTTCCGCACCTGTGCAGCCTCTCTCCGGCGGGTCCGCACCATATGGAAGATCTCCACCGTGCAGGAGGAATCCCCGCAGTAATGAAAGAGCTTTCCAAGGCCGGGCTCATCGATACGGAGCTCAAAACCGTTACAGGGTTGACTGTAGGGGAAGTCATAGAGAGTGCAGAAGCAACGGACAACGCCGTTATTGCATCTGTCGACAACCCGAAGCACAGCTCCGGGGGCCTCACGGTCCTCAGAGGGAACCTCGCACCGGAAGGCTGCATCGTGAAGAGCGCCGCAGTCCTTCCCGAGATGATGGAGCACGAAGGGCCGGCACGTGTGTTCCAATCCGAGGAGGAAGCAGTGGAGGCCATCCTGGAAGGCAGAATAAAACAGGGAGATGTGATTGTCATCAGGTACGAGGGCCCCAGGGGAGGGCCCGGCATGCGGGAGATGCTCACCCCCACCTCATCGATCGCAGGAATGGGGCTCGACAGCTCTGTAGCGCTAATTACGGACGGGAGGTTTTCCGGTGCCACGAGAGGCGCCTCCATAGGGCATATCTCGCCGGAAGCAGCTGCAGGGGGTCCGATAGCCGCCGTCCAGGAGGGAGATCGCATTCGGATTGACATCCCCAAAAAGCGCGTAACACTGAATGTCCCGGACGAAGAGATAGAGAAGAGACTGAAGAAGATCGAGGACGAAGGCCCCAGAAAGCCGAAGATCGACCGCGGTTACCTGTACAGGTACTCGAAACTCGTTTCATCAGCTGCACAGGGAGCAGTGTTTCATATATAAACTATACTCGAGGAGAAAAGAATGAGGATGACCGGTTCACAGGCAATACTTGAGGCACTGCATAGGGAGAAAGTAACGACCCTGTTCGGTATTCCGGGGGGTGTTGTTATACCCTTGTTTGATGCTCTATACGGCGATAAAAAGCTCGACCTCGTGGTTACCAAGCACGAGCAGGGAGCGATACACGCGGCTGACGGATACGCAAGGTCGAGCGGCAAACCGGGGGTGTGCATCGTCACATCAGGTCCCGGGGCCACGAACATCGTGACAGGGCTCGCTACTGCGTACATGGATTCGATCCCCGTGGTCGCGATCACCGGGCAGGTCCCGACGGCCATCATAGGAAACGATGCGTTTCAGGAAGCCGATACGACCGGCATCACACGGCCTGTCACAAAGCACAATTTCATAGTAAAAGAGCCCGCCGAGCTTCCGCTCGTACTGAAGAAGGCGTTTTACATCGCAACCACCGGCAGACCGGGCCCTGTAGTTGTCGACGTGCCTAAGGATATCCTTACCGCACAGATCGATTTTGTATATCCCGAAAAGGTCAGTATCCCTGGATACAACATCACAGTCCATGGACACACCCGTCAGATAAAGAGGGTCATGGATGCGATCAAAGCTGCCAAAAGGCCCCTTATTTATGCCGGCGGGGGGGTAATCACCTCGGAGGCATCCTCCGAGCTCAAGAAGTTCGTCAAGAAAACGGGTATACCGGTTACCCTCACTCTCATGGGACTCGGCGCGTATCCCGCCACCCAGCCTGAATTCCTAGGCATGCTCGGGATGCACGGAACGAAGACCGCAAACTACGCGGTGGATCGCAGCGACCTTCTTATAGCTATCGGCTCGAGGTTTGACGACAGGGTCACGGGAAAGCTCGAGATGTTCGCACCGCACGCGAAGTTCATTCACGTTGATATCGACCCCGCTTCGATCGGCAAGAACGTGGTGATAGACATTCCGATCGTCGGTGACGCCAGGCATATTCTGGAGGAAATGAACGCCCATGCCGATAAACTCGATATCGACGACTGGCTCGCTGAGATAAAAAGATGGAAAGAGGAGCACCCTCTGACCTACAAGGACGATGACGTCCTCCGTCCGCAGCATGTCATAAAACGGCTCTATGAGATAACAGACGGTAATGCCATCATTACAACCGAGGTGGGCCAAAACCAGATGTGGACGGCACAGTTTTACAAGTTTGACTATCCGCGGAAGCTCATCACCTCAGGAGGTTTGGGGACCATGGGGTACGGGCTCCCCGCCGCTATCGGTGCGCAGCTCGCAAATCCGGAGGCCACTGTTATAGACATCGCAGGAGACGGCAGCATCCAGATGAACATACAGGAGATGGCGACAATCGCACAGTGCATGCTCCCGATTAAGATTGTCATCCTCAATAACGGCTATCTCGGCATGGTGCGGCAGTGGCAGGAGTACTTTTTCAACCGCCGTTATTCGGCGACCTGCCTCAAGCGGGACAAGAGGTGCCCCGATATATGTTGCGAACCAGGCCCGAACTGCCCGAAGTACGTTCCGGACTTCGTTAAGCTCGCAGAAGCGTACGGAGCGGTCGGAATACGCATCGAGAAAAAGGCCGATGTTGACGGCGCTCTCCGCGAGGCCATTGAGCTGAACAAGCCTGTACTCATGGACTTTCTCGTCAACCCCGAGGAAAATGTGACACCGATGGTTCCCGCGGGTGCACCGATCAACAAGATGATAAGCAGTAAAGAAGACGCAGAAGCATTTCTGCTGGCATGATAGATGGGTCACAATAAACTGTAGGAGCACTATTACTGTCAAACGAGGAGGCTGGTATGAAGAAAGAGTACACGTTGGCTGTTATCGTTGAAAACAAGAGCGGGGTTCTGGCACATATCGCGGGGCTCTTCAGCGGAAGGGGCTTCAACATTTCAGAACTTTCGGTCGGCGAGACAGAAAACCCGGAATATTCGAGAATTACGATAGTTGTGAAAGGGGACGATAAGATCCTAGACCAGGTAAAAAAACAGCTCAACAAGTTTATCGATGTGGTCAAGGTGACCGATCTCTCCTCTGTTCCTTCCGTGCACCGCGAGATCATCCTCATAAAGGTGAAGGCACCCTCGAGTAAAAGGCAGGAGGTATTCCAGATAGCGGAAGTTTTCAAGGGGAAGGTCGTGGATCTCAGCCATGACACTCTCACGCTCGAAGTCACGGGTATAGCGGAAAAGATAGAGGCTCTCATATCAATCCTGACGCCCTACGGCATCCTGGAGATGGCGAGGACGGGCAGGGTCTCAATCAGCAGAGGAACGGGTAAAAAGGGAGGCACGTTCAATGGATAGGATATACATATTCGACACCACACTGAGAGACGGGGAGCAGTCCCCTGGAGCAAGCATGACCGTCGAGCAGAAGATCGAAGTGGCGAAGCTCCTCGCAGGTATAGGTGTCGATGTGATTGAAGCAGGTTTTCCGATTTCTTCCCCGAAGCAGTTCGAGGGAGTACGGCGTGTTGCCGAGTCGGTACGCGGGTCGACGATAGCGGGGCTCGCAAGAACGCTCGAGAAAGATATCGACAGATGCCTCGAAGCGCTTCAACCCGCTTCGAAAAAGCGCATTCACACATTTATTGCGACTTCCGATATCCACCTCACCTACAAGCTGAAGAAGACGAAGAAAGAGGTGCTCAAGCTCGCAACGGATGCCGTTCGCCATGCGAAGTCGCTCGTCAGCGATGTTGAGTTCTCCGCTGAAGATGCAACGAGGAGCGAATGGGAATTCCTTCGGGATGTGTACACCGCGGTGATCGAAGCCGGGGCCACCACGGTCAACGTGCCCGATACTGTGGGTTATACTGTCCCTGAAGAGTATGCGAGGCTTATCGATTATCTCCGACGGGAGGTTCCCGGAATCGACAAGGTCATCATCAGCGTTCACTGCCACAACGATCTCGGACTCGCAACCGCAAACACGCTCGAGGCTCTCAAGGCCGGTGCCCGGCAGGCAGAGGTCTCCGTCAACGGGATAGGAGAGAGGGCCGGGAACGCCTCCTTCGAAGAGGTCGTGATGTCGATCAAGACGAGGGAGGACTGTTTCGGTTTCAAGACGAAAATCAAAACAGAGCAGATATACCACCTGAGCAAGACCATCGTGAGCTTCACGGGAATGCCCGTGCAGCCCAACAAGGCGGTTGTCGGCGAGAACGCTTTCGCCCATGAGGCCGGGATCCATCAGGACGGCGTGATCAAGCACAAGATGACATATGAGATCATGACCCCCCAGTCGATCGGACGCCAGCGCTCAGTCCTTGTGCTTGGACGTCACTCCGGCAAACACGGCGTCAAGGAGAGGCTCAAGGAGCTCGGCTACATCCTTCCGGCAAAGGACCTCGACAAGGTATTCACAAAGTTTACTGAAATAGCTGATAAGAAGAAGGAGGTCTTCGATGCCGACCTCATTGCGCTCATCGAAGAGGAGCTGAACGTGCTCCCCAAGACGTTCTCCCTCGACTACTTCAGTGTCATCACAGGGAACAGGGTGATACCGACTGCGACCGTGAA
>DATKZJ010000046.1:0-11112 GCA_035527995.1 Spirochaetota bacterium
TGGCATATCCCGTCTATAGTCACGCTCGTTTCTGCAATGTTCGTGGCAATTATGACCTTTCGTTTGCCCGGGAAGTCCAGAAACACCCTCTCCTGTTCCTCACGGGACAGCCTCCCGTAGAGGGGAAGGACCTCGAGATGCTTCTTGTTGTCCATATGGAGAAGGTGATTCGCGCACTCCTTGATCTGTCCCTCACCCGAAAGGAAGACGAGTATATCGCCGGGCTTCCCTTCTGAATCCACCCGTTTCACGATCTCGGCCACCTTCATAACGATTGATTCGAGTTTGTGAGGTTCTTCTGGAGGTTCATAGTGAAGGTCTACCGGATACATCCTCGCATCGATCGAGACGACGGGGCATCTATCGTAATACTCGGAAAATACGGCCGCATTGATTGTGGCTGAAGAAATGATGACCTTGAAATCCTCTCTTTTCCTGAGCGCTTCCTTCAAAAGACCGAGGATGAAATCGATGTTGAGGCTACGCTCGTGCGCCTCATCCACCATTATCACCCCGTATCTCGAAAGGAGCGGGTCTGCCTTCACCTCCTGAAGCAGGATCCCATCTGTCATGATTGCGATCTTTGTTTCTTCGTTTGTCTCGTCGATGAACCTCATCTTGAAACCGACGAGACCGGGGATGGTGGTTTGATACTGGCGTGCGATGTAGTTGGACACGGAGACAGCCGCGATTCTCCTCGGCTGCGTCACCCCTATCATGCCGTTATCGGCAAACCCGCAGTCATTGAGAATTTTCGGGATCTGAGTTGTTTTCCCCGATCCCGTGGGGCTCTCGACCACGATCACCCTGTTCTGCTTCAGAGCGTCAACTATAACATCCCGGTGACGGTATACGGGAAGTTCTTCAGGACGTGTCATTGCTCCTCTATTCCGGCATCCTCTCCACGAGCAGCCTCGATTTCTCCCTTGCCTCCGCTATGATCTTCTCGGAGATTCTGTAGAGTTCCTCTCTCAACATGACCCTTCCGGCGATTCCCTGCTCTATTGCCTTCATTCCGACTGCCGCCGCCTCTCTCGGAAAGACCTCCCACTCATCCATGGTCGGTATGATATATTCCTCGGAGAGTCCTTTGTCTTCCGCCGTGCTTGCAAGCTCCTTCGCGGCCTCGATACACATCTCATCCGTTATCGTTTTTGCCCGTACATCGAGGGCGCCCCTGAAGATTCCGGGAAAACCGAGGGAGTTGTTTACCTGATTTGGAAAATCCCCCCGGCCCGTCGCTACCACCTTCGCCCCGGCCATCTTCGCCTCCCACGGCCAGATCTCCGGAACCGGGTTTGCGCATGCAAAGACAACGGGGTCTTTTGCCATGCCGGCTATCCACTCCGGCTTCACAGTACCGGGTCCGGGCTTTGAGAGGGCGATGAGCACGTCAGCCTCCCGTAGAGCCTGTTCTGCAGATCCGCGGATACCTTCTTTGTTTGTAGTGAGGCACACATTCCATTTTTCCTTCAACTCACCGTTGTTTCTTATATCATCACGGTCCCTGTGGAGCGTGCCCTTACTGTCTATCATGATACAGTTCTTCGGATCCGCTCCTGCTTTGAACACGACATCGGAAATGCGTATGTTTGCAGACCCGGCGCCGAGGAACACGATCCTTACTTCGGCCATCCTCTTTTTCACAACCTTGAGCGCGTTGATAAGCCCCGCCAGCGTCACCGCCGCGGTTCCCTGCTGGTCGTCGTGCCATACGGGTATCTTGCACTCACTGCGCAGCCTCTCGAGAATCTGAAAACACTTTGGTTGAGCGATATCTTCGAGGTTGATCCCTCCGAACGAAGGCTGGAGGATCTTCACGGTCTCGACGAACCGCTCGGGATCCTTGGTGTCGAGACAGATAGGGAATGCATCGACACCCCCGAGGTATTTGAAGATGAGGGCCTTCCCCTCCATGACCGGCATAGCCGCCTCAGGGCCGATGTCACCCAGACCCAGGACTCTCGTCCCGTCCGATACGACGGCCACGGTGTTCCACTTACACGTATACTCGTACACGAGTTCGGGATTTTTTTCGATCTCCCTGCAGGGAGCCGCCACACCGGGCGTGTACCAGATGTTGAAATCGTCCATAGACCTTACGCTGCAGCGCGTCAGCACCTCGATCTTACCCTTGTACCTCCTGTGAAGAGCGGACGCTTCCTGTGCCGGCTGGCTCGCCTTCTTCAAAAGCTCGTCTACGTCGTATTCCATTTTCAGCTCCTTACCGGCTTAATCCCCGTTTCTCATGACCAACAACAAACTGTAAGTAACGGGGCTTTTGGCGCTTTATTCACCGTAAACTTTATTTTTTACAGCTGACAAGTCATCATTCAAATCCCTTGCTATGCAATCTATGAGAAAACCGCATTAACCCCTGTTTCTTACATAGAAATGGGCCTTATAAAGCGTCGTTTTCACCGTATACCAGGCCCCTGCTGTCATGCGATTTGTAAAGTCATCGAAAAGAAGGGTACCACGAAAGAGGTGATAATGCAACCCTCTTCCATGGTAGGACCGTCGGTAGGACCGTCGGTAGGACCGCCGAACTGCGCAAAAGGGTGGGCAAGTCAGCGATTATCTATTTGTTGCTTCGGCTCGTGGTCTTTGTTGTGGAAGGAATCCTGCTTTGGGAGAGCTTCCTTTCTTGAGAGGTTGATCCTGCCCATGGAATCGATCTCAGTAACCTTCACCTTCACCGTATCACCGACATTGAGTATATCGGTGACCTTGTTCACACGTTTGAAGTCGAGCTTAGATATGTGGCAGAGACCTTCCTTGCCCGGGAGGACCTCGATGAAAGCACCGAAATCCATGATCCGCTTTACCTTGCCCTCGTATATCTTGCCGACCTCGACCTCTTCCGTCAGCTTTGTTATAATATCGACTGCCTTCTTGGCATCCTCTGTGTCCCTACTCGAGATGGTAACGGTTCCGTCGTCCACGACCCATATCTCCGCCCCGGTCTTCTCCATGATCGAGCGGATCGTCTTCCCGCCGGACCCGATAATGCTACCTATCTTATCGGTCGGGACCTTCATCGTAAGGATCTTCGGCGCATAGGTCGATACATCGTCGACCGGCCTGCTGATTAACTTTGCCATCCGGTCTAGAATGAAGAGCCTTCCCTCTCTCGCCTGATCCAAAGCTTCTTTCATGATCTGCTTTGAAATACCGCCTATCTTGATATCCATCTGGAGGGCGGTAATTCCGCTCTTCGTCCCGGCGACCTTGAAATCCATGTCACCGAGGTGGTCCTCCGAGCCGAGTATGTCCGTCAGCACCGCATACTTCCCGTCCTCGTACACGAGGCCCATTGCAACACCTGCGACTGAGTCCTTGAGGGGAACCCCTGCGCTGAGGAGAGAGAGTGTTCCGGAGCACACCGAAGCCATCGACGATGAACCGTTCGACTCCGTGATCTCGGAAACGAGCCGCACTGTATAGGGAAATTCTTCTTTCGAGGGCATGACCGCTCCGATCGCCCTCTCCGCGAGGTGTCCGTGCCCGATTTCCCTCCTCGACGGGGAGCCTGAAAACTTGACCTCTCCGACCGCGAATGGAGGAAAGTTGTAGTGGAGCATGAAGCTCTTGGAACCCTCCCCCTCAATATTGTCGAGCCTCTGCTCGTCGTTCACGGAACCAAGACTCGTAATGGCAAAGCTCTGGGTCTCTCCTCTCGTAAACAGAGCTGAGCCGTGAGTCCTGGGCAGGATATCTATCTCGACGCTGATGGGCCTGATATCTTTGAGCCCCCTCCCGTCGGAGCGTTTGCCCTCATCGAGTATCGACTTTCTGACGATCTCCCTTTCAAGCCCTTCGAGTATCTCGCGTACCTGGGGAAGCACATCATCCCCGAAGCTTTCCGTTATCTCCGAAACGACCTTGTCACCGGCAGATTCGAGCGCCTGCTGTCTGTCCATCTTCGTCTGTACGAAACAGGCCTCCTTGTACAGCGGGAGAGCGATCTCCTTCACTTTCTCAGCCAGGTTTTCATCGGTACGTTCTTCCGGAAACTCGATCTTCTGTTTCCCTACCCTGGCTATCAGCTCTTCCTGAACCTTGACGATCTGCTTTATATGACCCTCTGCGAATGCAATTGCTTCGAGCAGCTCGTCCTCAGACACCTCGTTCGCTCCCCCCTCCACCATAACGATCGCTTCATCTGTTCCCGCGACCACAAGGTCGAGTCTCGATTGTTCGATCTGCTCGAACGAGGGGTTGACTATGTAGGTGCCATTCACAAGACCGACCCGCACAGCACCTATGAGCTTCTTAAACGGGATGTCCGAAATACCAAGCGCCATCGATGCCCCGTTCATCGCGAGTATGTCGGGCGGATTGATCTGATCTGCAGATATCGTCGTAACTATTACCTGGATCTCATTTCTGTAATGTTTCGGAAAGAGCGGCCGTATGGGACGGTCGATGAGTCTCGATACGAGGACCTCCTTGTCCTTCGGCCTCCCCTCTCTCTTGATGAATCCCCCGGGGATCTTACCTGCTGCATAGTACTTTTCCGAATAGTTTACGGTGAGAGGCAGATAATCAAGCGCCTTCTCAGACCGTGCGCTGCAGGCGGTCGCGAGGACAACCGAGCCCTCGTACTTCACCATGACACTACCGTTTGCCTGTCGCGCTATCTTTCCGGTCTCAAAGACCAGTGATCCGTTACCTATTTCAATACTTTCTTTGTCTTCCATAACTGTTTTTTACCTACTTCCTTATACCTAGTTTCTCGATGATCACTCTGTATCGCTGAATATCCTTCTTTTTCAGATAATCCAGGAGCCTTCTCCGCTGGCCGACGAGCTTGAGGAGCCCCCTCCTCGAATGATGGTCCTTCTTATGAATCTTGAAATGTTCCGTAAGCTGGTTTATACGCTCAGTAAAAAGGGCAATCTGCACTTCCGGGGATCCTGTATCGGCGTCGTGAGTCCGGTAATTTGAGATTACCCCCTCCTTCTCTTCCTTCGTCAAGGTCATCTATTACTCCTAAAATAATTCAAAAATATAACAACAAGCTTAATATACTATTTTTATATGAAATATCAAAATCATTTTTCCGTATCCATCCTATACTCGAAGAAGAAGCGGTAGAGAGTGTCGGAGTTCATGCTGATACTGTTAGTCAAGAAGCCCTTTGTTGAAACGGCTAAAGTCGTCTTGACCCTCTCTCGGGTCTTCATATCGAGCATCGCTCCTCGGTATCTGCCTTCTCTCGGGAGTACCGCTTCGGGCAGAAACGTCCGAAGGCGTCCGCCGTCGGAATCATCCTTGAAAAACCATGCAGAATAGTTCCGTCCAAGGAGCCTGTTCACTAATGTGAAGTCCCCCTCATCCACGGCATTTCTAATTCTGGTGCTCGAGACCGCATCGCCGTCGACCCTTACGTCATCAACACAAACAAAATCATATCTGAGCACCGACCCGTTTCTTTTGATCAGCCCGACGTCTCCTATGTTGTCCTTTCCGAACCTGAAGCTTTTGCCGAGGCAGAACAGCCTCGGATCGAGCTCCTTGTTGAGAAGCCCTAAAAAATCCAGGGGCCTCATGCTGGACAGCGCCGTGTCAAAATCGATGTATAGCAGGATGTCGACACCGAGTTTTTGAAACCACCGTATCTTTTCCGTGCGGGGCCCGAGATGCCGCGGAGCTTCTCCTCGTACCAGCTTCAGGGGATGCTCTTTGAAGGTGATGACTGCGGAATAAAGCTCTCTTTTTCGACATTCATCTGAGAGCGTCCGCAGTATCATCTGATGCCCAAGGTGAAAACCGTCGAAATTCCCGATCGTGAGACCGAGAGATCCGAAAAACGGGTCAACCCTCTTAATGCGCTCAACGATATTCAACTTCCAAATCCTTAAAAACCTTAAAGTACCGGAGGGAATCACCTTTTTCGATAATTGCTATAAGACGATTCTGAGAGAGTACACGAATGAACCTTGCGGAGCCTGTATCCTCCTCCCATGATGAAAATACTCTCACCGGCGGAACCCCGTTGAGTATCATCGAAGCCTCCCGGTCACCTACTTCCATCCCCGGCAGATACCCGAACGCTTCACCGAGGGGCGTGACCGTAATATCCCCCGCTGTCTCATCCAGCTTCACCGCATCTTCCACGGAGAACGGCCCTATCTCGAGCCGGCGCAGGCTCGAGAGATACCCGCAGGTCCCCAGCGATTCGGCAATATCCTTTCCCAGAGATCTCACGTAGGTCCCCTTTGACGCAAGGACCTCTATCGTAAGCTGGGTCTCCCCGTGCTCGACGAGACCCAGCTCCTCAATCACCACCCTACGAGGCTTCACATCCGGCCTCTCTCCCTTTAACGCCTTTTTGTAGAGCCGCTCCCCGTTATGATGTATTGCGGAAAAGAGCGGCGGTATCTGGAGTATCTCGCCTTTAAAACCTTCAAGGGCCCTCTCTATCCCCGAAGCTGAGAGGGTTCCCACCTCTTTTTTTTTCGTGACCCTCCCGTATCTATCGAGGGTGTCGGTCTCGGTACCGAGCTGAATGGTGGCTCTGTACCTCTTCGAATTGCTCATGAGGATGTTCTGTAGCGCGGTTGCACGGTTGATAAGGACGATAAGCAAGCCGCTTGCCGCCTTGTCGAGGGTCCCCGCATGCCCGGCCTTTTTCGCCTGAAGCCTGCTTTTTGTCTTGCGAACCGTCTCAAAAGAGGTCATGCCCTCATCCTTGTCAATGAGGACGATACCGTCTAAACCCACCCGCGCTCCTTCACTTCCCTCAGGATCCTGTCCACGATCCGGGGGCCTATCTCCTCAACCTCACCCTGCGTCACGAACCCGGCCGCCTTGAGATGCCCTCCTCCATTGAAAAGGCGCGCAAGATGGCTGCAGTCGATCGATTTCATTGAGCGGAGGCTGCACTTCACGTTCCCGTCATCGAGCTGCCTGAGCAGGATGATGAGCTCCATATCCCCCAGGCCCCTGATGACCTCCAGTATCCCCTCGTTATCATCCTCGAGGGCCCCGGTCTCCTGGTAGATCCTCGTTGGAAGGATCATAGATATTACCTTTCCCGATTCATCGGTCTCCATGAGCTCCAACGCCCTGCCCAGAAGACGGAAATGGTTGATTCTCTTCCTGTTGTATATGAGTCTGTAAATCCTATCCGGATCGAGCCCGTACTCGATGAGCTCCGAGACGATCCTGAACACCTTCCCCGTCGTATTGGAGTAGGCAAAGCTCCCCGTATCGGTCATGATAGATACGTACAGACATGTCGCGAGGTCTCTGTCGAGCTGCTTCTCGATATCCGGAACGATCGAGTAGAGGAGCTCTCCGACACTCGATGCGCTGGTATCGATATAACAGTAGTCCCTGAAGCATTCGCTCCCCTCATGGTGATCGAGGCTGAGAATCCTTCTGGAACCCTTTATGGTATCGTAAACCTTTCCGATACGGTTGCTGCTCGAACAGTCTACAAGGAGGGAGAGGTCGATAGGATCGATAGATATGCTGCCATGCTGCCGAAGGCTGTGGATCTTTTCAGACATCGGGAGCCAGGAGTAGACATCAGGGACGCTGTCCTGGTTTACGATGTACACATCTTTCCCGAGATCTTTCAGGATGAAATAGAGGGCGAGCTCTGAGGCTATTCCGTCTCCATCGGGCCGCACGTGTGTCGTGAGGACTATCCGATCCGAATCGATGAGGTACTGCCAGATTTCACTTTTTTTCCCTACTGTTCGCATCATCTGCCACTAATCATACAAGCGCTCTCATAGAAGCAAGGCGGCTCGCTACTCTTTGTCCTTTTTTTCCATCTCGCTCATCCAGTGGACGAATCGTACTCTCTCCTCTGTCTTGTCGTCGAGGAGAAAGAAAAGATGCGGGATATACTTTACCCTTATCCCCTTGCCAAGTCTCATCTGGATGTACCCCTTCGCGCTCTCGAGCCCTTTCAATGCCTCTTTTTTCTCCTTCTCCGACCCTATGACGGAGACAATAACCCTTGCCGTCCTGCCGTCCTTGGCCAGATCCACACCCAGCACTGTAATAAAGGCCTCAAGTCTCGGATCTTTCAGCCCCTTGAGGAGGAGGATCGAGAGCTTTTCCTTTATGAGCTCCTCTAGTCTTTTCGAGCGAAAATCAGTGGCCATTGTATAAACTCTTGACTGCCGACAAACCCGAGGAACAGGATATCAGACCTTAGTCTCTAATTTCTGGGCAATCTCGTGAATAACGAAGACTTCGATGCCATCTCCCTCTTTGATGTCCTCGTAGTTTCCTATCTTGATACCGCATTCGAAGCCCTCTGCGACTTCCCTCGCGTCTTCCTTGAATCTCCTGAGGCTCGATATCGTTCCGGTATAAAGTTCTATACCGTCCCTTATGAGGCGGACCTTGTCTCCCCTCACTATCCTGCCGCTCTTCACATAGGAGCCAGCCACGATACCGATCTTCGGCACCTTGAATGTAGCCCTCACCTCGGCATTCCCGACGATCTCTTCTCTCAGCTCCGGTGCGAGCATGCCTTCCATTGCCGACTTTACATCATCGATCGCATCATAGATGATGCTGTACTTCCTGATATCGACCTTCTCCCTCTTTGCAAGCTCCGCAGCCCGCGAGTTGGGACGGACCCTGAACCCGATGATGATTGCATTTGATGCGGAGGCGAGTATGATATCCGTCTCGTTGATCGCCCCGGCACCAGCACGGATAGTGTTCAGTCTCACCTGTGAGGTGGAGAGCTTGGTGAGAGAATCTTTCAGCGCTTCTACAGACCCCTGAACATCGGCCTTGATAATGACTTTGAGCTCGAGGATCTCTCCCTCCTTGATCTGCTCGTAGAGATTCTCGAGGGTGATCTTCTTCACATTTCTCGATTCCTCGAGTCGCTTCAGCTCCTGGCGTTTCTGCCCGATCTGCTTGGCGATCTTCTCGTGCTCGGTAACCTGGAAGGGATCTCCCGAAATCGGCATACCTGACAGCCCGATCACCTCTACAGGCTCTGAGGGAAGCACCTGCATCACATCCTGGCCGTTCTCGTCGAACATCGCCCTGACCCTTCCGGGATATATGCCGGCAACAAACGGGTCCTGAAGCTTCAGGGTCCCGTTCTGTATCAGGACCGTAGCGACGATACCCCTTCCTGTATCGATCTTTGACTCTACTATTGTTCCCTTGGCATTCCGTTTCGGATTTGCCTTGAGATCAAGCATCTCCGCCTGCAGAAGAATCGCTTCAAGGAGTGAATCGATGCCGATCTTTTTCAGAGCGGACACTTCAACCATGAGTGTATCCCCACCCCACTCTTCAGGGACCACACCTCTCTCGGCGAGTTCGTTTCTCACTTTTTCGGGATTGGCACCGTGCAGATCGATCTTGTTGATCGCAACGAGCAGCGGGACGTTTGCTTCCTTTGCATGATCTATAGCCTCGAGTGTCTGAGGCATGACGCCGTCGTCCGCCGCAACGACAAGCACAACGATATCGGTAACCTTCGCCCCGCGCGCCCTCATCATGGTGAACGCTTCATGGCCGGGGGTATCGAGGAAACAGACCGATTTGTCGCCGAGGGTGACCTTGTACGCACCTATGTGCTGGGTAATCCCGCCCGTTTCCGACTCTACTATATTCGAATTCCTGATCATATCGAGGAGCTTTGTCTTCCCGTGATCGACATGTCCCATAATGGTGACGACAGGAGGCCTGTGTATGAGGTCCTCCGCCATGTCCTCTTCCTCCTCGATCACCGTCTCGTCGTACAGCGAGATGACCTTGGTCTGGCACCCGTATTCCTCGGCAACGAGTGTCGCGGTCTCCGCATCGATCTGATCATTTATTCGCGCCATCACGCCGAGTGAGATCAGCTTGGCGATCAGTTCACTCGCCTTGAGGTTCATCTTCCGCGCGAGATCACCAACTGTGATGGTTTCGAGTATCTCTATCTCTTTGGGGATAGGATTGGCAACGGCCATCTCCTCCTTGCGTTTGTGCTGAAAGAGCTTGTCGATGTTGCCTTCCGTCTCGGTCCTATCTCTTCTGAAGCCGTACCTCTTTCTATCTTTCAGGCCCTTCTTCGCCTGCTCCTTATCCAATTCACCTGGCTTGAATCCCTTCTTGTCTTTCAGTTTATATACGGGCTTCTTGTCTTCCTTTGCAGCCTGGGGTTGTGGAGTCCGGAATTTCGCAGGTTCCCTCTTCGGTTTCTCTTCCCTCTTCGGTTTCTCTTCCCTCTTCGGTTTCTCTTTCTTCGGCTCGATCTTGTGAGGTCTCTTCAGGATAACGACCTTCTTTTTCTTGATGACAATCTTCTTGTGCTCCTCCTCTTCCTCCTTCGGCTTCTTTTTGATGAGGGCTACCTCAGGCTTGTCATTCTTATGCTTTTCTATATATTTGTTAAATTTATCGAGCTCGACTTTGTTTAACAGGCTCGCCGATTTCTTGTTCTTGATACCGAGAGTACCGAGTATCTTCAGAACCTCATTAGTCGGGATCTCCTGCGATTTTGATAACTCATGTATCCTCATACACTACCCCACACTGAAGCTTGTCTGCAAATGTATTTAGCTGGTACTAACCCCCATTTCTCACATAGGGATGGGGGTTTTAGCGCTTTCCTCACCGTAAACATTTTTTTTACAGCTGCCATGTCATCATTTAAACCCATTGCTATGCACTTCGTGAGAAAACCGCACTAATGCTCCTGTCGTCCAGATGCGCCGCATCTTATGGATGCGAACATTCAAAACAAGAGGTCTAACCCTCTTCCTCTTCTTCGTCATCCTCCTCTTTGAACTCGAGCTCCACTCCACAGGATGCGCATTTCCTCATGCTCTCATCTATCCGTGCCCCGCAGTTGGGACATTCGTAATACTTCCCCACTTCATCTTCGGCTTTTTCAACCACGGCTTCATCGGTTTTTATGACCTCTTCCTCTATTATCTCAATATTATCCGATATCGTCTTTACGAACTCCTCCGCCATCTCTTTGTCCATCCCGTCCAGCTTCGCGAGGTCTTTCGGCTTCTTGCCGATGATGTCCTCTATCTCGGTCATGCCCGCTTTTTCGAGAACATCAACCGTTTTTTCCTTCAGGCCGGGTATGTCTCTCAGGGTCACAACTTCGCTTTCCTTTCC
>DATKZJ010000047.1:0-14481 GCA_035527995.1 Spirochaetota bacterium
GTCTGCCGGAGGAGGGACTCGAACCCTCATGAGGTTGCCCCCGCTGGATTTTGAGTCCAGTGCGTCTACCAGTTTCACCACTCCGGCTCGCAATAATTATTACAGCCCATCACATCGAAAGTCAAGGTCTTTGTAGGGACATGAAATCGTTTGACCGCATTCTCGTATCGTATTACTATTTTGCCACTTACACCTATCGGAGAACTTTTTTATGGCAAAAGGGCACTATCCATTCCATGAGATAGAAAAGCGGTGGCAGAAAGAGTGGGAAGGGAAAAAGACCTTCTCGGCCACCCCGGGGGAAAAGAAGAAATTCTACTGTCTCGAGATGTTTCCCTACCCTTCTGGGAGGATCCACATCGGACATGTCCGCAACTACTCCATAGGAGATGTGCTCGCCCGGTTCAAGCGTATGAAGGGGCTGAACGTCCTTCATCCGATCGGCTGGGACTCCTTCGGGCTTCCCGCGGAGAACGCCGCCATAGAGAAGGGGATCCACCCTGCGAAGTGGACGAGCGAGAACATAGAGTACATGAAGAGTCAGCTGAAGATGTTCGGGTTCTCCTACGACTGGCAGCGGGAGATCGCAACCTACCGTCCGGAATACTACAGATGGAACCAGTGGATCTTCCTCCAGATGCTGAAGAAGGGTCTCGCCTACAAACGCCGGGCGGATGTGAACTTCTGTCCCAAATGCGACACCGTGCTTGCAAACGAGCAGGTAGAGAATGGCCTCTGCTGGAGGTGCGGGAGCGAGGTGGTTAACAGAACACTTTCCCAGTGGTTTCTGAAGATTACAGATTACGCCGACGAGCTCCTCGATTGCCTCGAAAAGCTTCCCCACTGGCCCGAACGGGTGAAGGTCATGCAGCAGAACTGGATCGGGAAGAGCAACGGGGTGATGGTGAATTTCGAGTTCGGCGGCGAGGAGTTTCCCATATTCACCACCCGCCCTGATACGATCTACGGCGTCACGTTTATGGCCATCGCTGTTGAACATCCGATAGTGGAAAGGATAATAGAAGAGGCCGATAATCCGGGGCCGCTCAAAGATTTCGTCGAGCGAGTGAAGCGCCAGGACCGTATACAGCGCGAGAGCGCCGACTACGAGAAGGAGGGGATCTTCACAGGCAGGAGCGTACGAAACCCGCTGAACGATGAAGAGGTCCCTCTTTTCATCGCAAACTTCGTGCTCATGGAGTACGGGACAGGGGCGATCATGGCGGTACCGGCCCATGATGAGAGAGACTTCGAGTTTGCAAAGAAATACGGCCTTCCCATCAAGGTCGTGATACAGAATGACGACGGATCTCTCGACCCTGCCGTGATGACAGAGGCGTGGACAGGCGAGGGGAAAAACGTCGATTCCGGCCCTATCAGCGGCATGTCCAATATAGAGGGCATGGAGAAGATGACCTCGTACGTCGAAGAGAAAGGGTACGGAAAAAGAACCGTCAACTACCGCCTCAAGGACTGGCTCATCTCCAGGCAGCGGTACTGGGGAACACCGATCCCGGTTGTCTACTGCGACAGATGCGGAATCGTTCCGGTTCCCGAAGAGGACCTTCCGGTTATCCTCCCTGAGGATGTCGAGTTCACAGGGAAGGAGAATCCCCTGCTGGCCAACCCCTCTTTCCTGGATGCCCGCTGCCCGGAATGCGGGGGAACTGCAAAGCGTGAGACCGATACGATGGACACCTTCATAGACTCCTCATGGTACTTCGAGCGCTACTGCAGCCCGAAACAGGGAAACTCTCCATTTTATTCCGAAGACGTAGACTACTGGATGAATGTGGACCAGTATATCGGCGGTATAGAACACGCGATACTTCATCTGCTCTACGCCAGGTTCTTCACTAAATTCCTGCGCGACATCGGGCTCACGAAAGTGGATGAGCCGTTCGAACGGCTTCTTACCCAGGGAATGGTGATAAAGGAGACCTACTACTGCACAAACGACGGCTATATCTACCCTAAAGAGGTCTCGGATGACAATCGGTGCTCGAAGTGCGGGGGACAGGTCGAGATCGGCAGGATCGAGAAGATGTCGAAGTCCAAGAAGAACGTGGTCGATCCCGATGAGATCGTAAAGCGCTACGGGGCTGACACCGTACGGATGTTCATACTCTTCGCTTCGCCGCCTGAGCGTGACCTCGAGTGGTCTGAAAGCGGCGTCGAAGGCGCATACAGGTTCCTCAATAGGCTCTACCGCCTTTACGGGGAAATCGATCCGCTCGATAGAAAAACGGTGGCGCAGATCGAACAGTTCGAAAAGGAAGTGCTCTCGGAAAAAGGCTTTGACGGTCTCGCACGGGAGATACTTTTCGTCACTTCGAAGACTATCAGAAAGGTCACCGAGGATATAGAGAAGAGGTTTCGCCTCAATACCGCGATCTCATCGATAATGGAGATGGTGAACAGCCTCTTCTCCTTCGACAGAAAAGAGATCGAGAAACATGAGCCCCCCCGGCTCTCATACCTGTACGGACTGAAGACCGTGCTCGTGCTCCTCTCGCCCTTTGCCCCGCACATCACTGAGGAGCTCTGGCACTCGATCGGCTTCGGCGGCTTCCTCATCGACCAGCCGTGGCCCGGGTACAACCCCGATCTCGCCAGAGAAGAGATCATCACCGTGGTCGTCCAGGTCAACGGGAAGCTGCGCTCGAGACTCGAAGTGCCTCACGGCACGGAGGACGAAACGCTCGAACGTCTCGCACTGGAGGATGAAAAGGTGAAGAAGCATACGGATGGCAGGTCTGTCGCGAAGGTCATCGTGGTACAGGGAAAGCTCGTCAATATTGTAGTGAAATAAAAGGTTGAAGCCCGGATTTTATAGAAATAAATGTTACTTCCGGTCGGTCCCGTAAAAACCCGCCATCGACTTTACGTAATATGACAGGCTGCCAAATGGTTTATTGCCACGGAAAATCTCATGCGTTCGGCAGGGCGAAACTTTCGGGATACTCACTGCTCCGTCGCCATTCGCGCGCTGCATCAAATCACAATAGGTGTTTTACCTCTATGCTCCCACACGCTTTGCTCTCACATCGCAGGGTCGTTCCCCGCCATGATCTCGACCGCCTGTCCGCCTGTCATGCCCTCCCTGATACCCATCGCCCTGGCCTTCTTCGTAACCCCTGAGATCTTTGCCGCGATAAGGTCGTCCGGCACCACGAGCGGTGCCTGGGGTGTGCCATGCGCCGTCGCGACCGCCATATCGAACTCCTCCATCACGGCAACGTCGATCGCGGCGCACCCCACGATTCCCTTCGGAAGAACGATGACCACGAACTGACCGTCGTCCCACATTACAGAGAGCCCCTGTGCGGGCGCCCCTTCCGTCTTTACTCCCTCAATCGATATCGGCATTCGTACCTCCTCACACTATTTTCTTCATGTACCTGATACTGCGCTTCATCGCCTCGACGCCGCTGCACTCTATGGAGAGGACTCCATTGTAGTCGTTTTCCCGCAGAACGGCAATACAGCCGGGAAGATCGACATCGCCGTCACCCAGGGCGACTCCTGCCGTGACGCCGGTCTCGTGACCGCCCTCTCTCTGCTCCAGCTTCACGTCCTTCAGATGTACATGGACGACATAAGCCATGACACGTTTCAGGGTCTCGACCGCGTCGTTCCCGGCGATGGTGACGTTGCCTGTGTCGAAGTTTATCCTGAGGCGCCCTGAATCCGAGAGCTCCATGATCCTCAAGAGTCCTTCCGCGTTTGTGGTGTACACACCGTGCGGCTCGATCGTTATGGTAACATCGTAGTTTTCGGCCATCTTTAAAAGCGTATCGAGGTTGTACTTCATGATCCTGAATGCGTCGTCATCCGTCATCCAGCCCGGTTTCGGCCCCTCTGCAGTATTGACCAGCGGCGTACCGAGTATATACGCGTACCGTATCGCCCGTTTGAGATAGTCGACCCCATACTCGGTGTCCATGAGGTTCGAATGGGTGCTGAGACAGGGAACCTTCAGCCCTGCCTTCTCTATACGGCGCCGCATGTCCATCGGATCATCCTCGAGGCTCGTGATGTTACAGTAGCCGTAGACGTTGAGGAGACAGCGTCCCGTCATCATCTCGGGCTCTAGGTAGTTCAGCTCGAGCTCTCTCGTCATCCGGATGGCATAATCAAAATCCTTTTCCTCGTGCCTGAATGAATCAGCCTCGGCACAGAGCTCCATAGTTCCCATAACATCCTCCTTTTTCAGATCGTTACAGTACCTTTTCACTTATAAAGCTTTCTTTCAAATTGTCAAGCCCGTTCGTCAGCACGGCCCGGCAGGGAATACTTGACCTTTGCTCCTTTTGTTCTTATCGTAATACATATTTCACTGAGGGAATCCCATGGGCTTGAAAGTAGCTAAATTCGGAGGCACATCCGTTGCCGACACGAATCAGATCCTCAAGGTACAGGCGATAGTCCTTGCGGATACAGATCGCCGCTATATCGTTCCTTCTGCTCCCGGGAAACGGTCCGTCTCCGACAGCAAGATCACGGACCTTTTATACCTGTGCCGCCAGCACGCTCAGCAGGAGGTCCCGTTCGAAGAGGTGTTTTCCATCATCTCGGAACGCTATCTCGGGATCGTTGAGGAGCTTGGGCTTTCACTGGACCTGAGACCTCATCTCAACAGCATAAAGAACGAGATCACAAAAGGCGCGACCCAGGATTACACGGCAAGCAGGGGAGAGTACCTCACCGGCCTCATACTCGCACAGCTTCTGGGTTACGAGTTTGTAGATCCGTCCGGGATCATCTTCTTCGATAAGAACGAAGTGCTCGATTTCGAGCGTACAAAAACAGCGGTCTCAGAGGTCCTGTCCATGCATGAGAGGGCGGTTATCCCCGGGTTCTACGGCTGTACACCGGACGGGAGCATAAAGACCTTTTCCAGAGGGGGATCCGATATCACGGGCGCGCTCATCGCGAACGGGGTGAATGCGGAAATCTATGAAAACTGGACCGACGTATCGGGGCTGCTCATGGCAGACCCCACGATAGTCGAGAACCCGAAACCGATAGACACGATCACCTACCGGGAGCTGCGGGAGCTCGCATACATGGGCGCAAAGGTGCTTCATGACGAAGCAATCTTCCCGGTAAAAGGCTCCGGGATCCCGGTTCTCATCAAGAACACCAACAGTCCCGGGGACCCTGGAACAGTTATTATGCGGGACGCCGAGCCGGTGACGCACAAAGGAACTATTACCGGGATAGCGGGAAAGAAGCACTTTACGGTTATCGTGATAGAGAAGAGCCTCATGAACACCGAGATCGGCTTCGGGAGGAGGCTTCTCACTGTACTCGAGGCCCACGGCATCTCTTTCGAGCACATGCCTTCAGGGATCGACACCATATCACTCGTCATCGCGGACCAGCAGCTCGACCACAAGCTGGATAAGGTGATCGAGGAGATCCACGCGGAGTGTAGGCCCGATGCCGTGGAAGTATACCCCAACATGGCTCTCATTGCGACTGTAGGACGGGGAATGATCCACACCCCGGGAATCGCATCGCAAATTTTTACTGCCCTCTACAACAGCAGCATCAATGTCCGCATGATCGATCAGGGGTCGAGCGAGATAAACATCATCGTCGGTGTCGAGACAGAAGACTTCGAGAGGGCCATCAGAGCAATATACTCCTCATTCGAAGAATGAGAACATTCGAAGAATGAGAACATTCGAAGAATGAGAACATTCGAAGAATGAGAACATTCGAAGAATGAAGGTCGTATGCAAAACAGATCTTCTTTGAAACCGTGGAGGCCTTTACAGCTCCATGCCCACGCCTCTTTCTACAGTGATGAAAATTCTGCAATCCGAGGGTTTACGAGCTTTTCGTAATCTTTGTAGGAAAGCTTCACCAGCTCCGTATGAGATCCCGCGTTGAACACGATCTCCTCGTCCTCGGTGAGAGAGCGGTCGACCCATACATCCATATCGTAGAGGTTCCCGAAGGGGGGCATTGCTCCGAGGGCGCAACCGGGAAACAGTCGTACAAACTCATCCTCACTGGCGATCTTTACCTCTTTCACACCTGCGGCCGCCTTGAGCTTCTGTGAATCCACCCTGTAATTCGCAGGCAGGACAGCCATCGTAAACCTCTTATCCAATTGAACGATCACCGTCTTTGCGAGCTGCTTGCCGTGGATGTGGGCGGACGCAGCGATCTCCTGCGCAGTGTAGGCAAGGGAGTGTGAAACGGCGATGTACTTTACACCCTTGCCGTCGAGGAAATCACGTAATTTCTCTACTGGCATGCGATTCCTCCTTTTTTCTTATCGTTTTACGGTATATGATTACCGCATAATAGGACGATATCACCTCGTAACCGGGAGCCCCTCCCTCTGCCAGCGGGTAATTCCCTCGATGAGGTTGTATACCCTCTTGAACCCGAGATCGCTCATGAGCTTTAGTACTCGCCCGCTCCTGTTCCCTGACCCACAGTAGACAAGGTATGTTCGATCCTTATCGAGGCCTTCTATCCTCTCTCTAAAATCATCACCGTAATAGTCGATATTCTCCGAGCCCTCAATGCGGCCTCCCTCATACTCCTCAGGGGTACGGACATCGAGAATCATGAACCCCTTCGTTCCCCGGTTCTGCTCTATGAGATCGTGCGCAACGGCGGCGAATATATCTTCGCATCTCACTGTCATTGGTGCAAAGATGAGCGTGAAGAGGATGATGCCCACCAAAAGATGTCGTTTCTTCATCGTTAATGCTCCTGTCAATGATATGAATTTATCTGCGATGATGCCCCGCATCAACCGAAATTAATCGGCATGACCCGTTTAGAGAAGGGCCTGAATCCTCTCGCGGGCCTCCTGCTTCGAGTCAACGAGAAAGATGCTCTCCCGCAGCCTGGCAACGTGCGGAATGCCCTTGAGGTAGCGGTAGAGGTGGCGCTTTGCCTCTCTTACACCTCTCGTCTCCCCCTTGAACGATACAATGAGGTCGAGATGTTCGAGCGCACACCTCACCCTCTCCTCTGTGGAAGGTAGGTGCTCCTCTATCCTCTCCGGATACAGCGACAGCGCCTGGATCGTGTCTCTTATGATCCACGGGTTCCCGATTGCCGCTCTCCCGATCATCACGGCATCGCAGCCGGTCTCCAGTATCATCCTCACCGCATCCTGCGGGGACAGAATATCGCCGTTCCCGCACACAGGGATCTCGAGCTTCTGCTTCACGAGTCCGATATACTCCCAGTCCGCCTTTCCCCTGTACCTCGCCTTTGCTGTTCTCGGGTGAAGGGTGAGCAGAGAGGCACCTGCTTCCTGCGCGGCGAGCGCATTCTCTATCACGTTAATCCGGTCTTGGGACGGCCCGAGCCTGATCTTGACGCTTACAGGACGAATGGAAGCATCGACACAGGCCTTGATCACCGCGTAGAACCGGTCAGGATCATCGAGAAGACGGGCACCCGCACCTGTTTTCAACACCTTGGGAACGGAGCACCCCCCGTTTATGTCGATGATATCCGCCGGGTATTCACTCAACAGGCTGACTGCCATTCCCATGATCTCGGGGTTCGAACCGAAGACCTGGATTCCTGCGGGCCTCTCTTTGCGGGTGAGGCGCGCGAGATCGAAAGTCTTGCTGTTACCGTACACGATGCCATGCGCACTCGTCATCTCCGTAAAGGTCAATCCCGCTCCGAACCGACGGTGGAGAATTCGGTAGCTCTTGTCACCGATCCCGGCGAGAGGCGCGAGCCATACGTTGTTGGGGGTTATAAAGTTCCCTATTGTGACCTTCTTGAGCAGAGACATCCTCATGATTCCTTGGGGTACACTCTACCCTACGAGCGTTACTATCGCCTGAGCGAGTATCCCCTTACCTTTCCCGAACGAGGTGAGGCCCTCCCCAGAAGTGAAGGTGATCCCGACATCCTGTTCTGAGATCCCGCACAGATCTGCAATCGCCCTCTTCATCCTTCTCACGTCCTCGATGGGGATCCGGGGACGGCGCGCCTCTACCATTACCCCGATATTCCCGATCCGGCAGCCGATATCGTTGACCATCCTCAGGGCGATCTTGAGGTACTCTGAACTGTCGGTGATTCCCTTCTCACAGAGGGGGTCTGCATAGTATCCGAGGGATTCACCGCCGCACGCCTGCGAGAGGGCGTTGAAGATCGCATGAAGGATCACGTCGCCGTCCGAGTTTGCGTTGAGCCCGTCACTGTCGCTGATCTTGACCGCACCGAGGATGAGCGGCGCATCTTTGTTTTCGTCAAAACTGTGGCTGTCGGTTCCGAACCCTACGCGTACCAACAGTTGCTTTCCTTTACTCTCTTAGTCAGGATTCTACTGGCGAGTTCCAGGTCCTGCGGATAGGTGATCTTGAAGTTTTCCCTCGAACACGATACGAACTTTACCTGCTCGTGTATTGCTTCGACGAGGGTTGTATCATCCGTGGCTACGATTCCTCTTTCACTGGCAATCTCAAACGCCTTTACAGCGATATCGAACCGTATTATCTGGGGGGTCTGCGCGATCCAGAGGGAAGCGCGATTGGGTGTGTGATCGATGAAATGGTCTCTCCCCTTGACGATCTTGACAGTATCTGTGGCCTCGAATCCGAGGAGGCCCGCACCGAATCTCTGGGCTGCGCTGAGGCATTCATCGAGCTCGGAGTGGCGCACAAACAGGTTCACCGCATTGTGGATAAGCAGATATGACTCGGTGGGGAGGTTCAGTTTTTTCAGCTTCTCTATGACATGGTAGGTGGATTCCTGTCGGGTCCGGTAGGCTTCATCGACAGAAAGAACCTTCTCTATTCCGTACATCGGTATGAGCTCTTCCAGCCGTCCTATGTTCTCCCTTCCAGCCGTAATGATTATCCCATCCACCTTGTCATACTCGGAGAAGGTCTTTAATGTGTAATAGATGAGCGGTTTATCGCCTATTGTAAGGAAGATCTTGTTCTCCTTTGTCTTCATCCTCTCCCCATTACCGCCGGCACACACTACCGCAATATTCATGTCAATATCCTTTTCATATTCGGATTACGTAGCTATCTTATCCACACTTTTTAGGAGAAATAATTCGGTCTCCAGAGGCAAGATGCTAATAATATACTACTCTTCTCTAATTTATCAACAAATTAGTTCTTAGTGAATAACTTTAGTTTTTTTAAAAATATATACAAAAATAGTTGTATCTTTTGAATTATATATAATTTTCTGGCTGCCTTTTTTATCGACTGATATGAACCGTTGCACAATTTAAATATCGATGCGGACTTTAACGAGACTGTTGAATTCGAAAAATGCCGCAGCTATCAGACCATGGTCCTATGAAAAATATAGTTATAACCAGCCCTGCGAAGCTCAACCTGAGCCTCAACCTCCTTCCCCGGCGCGGTGAGAAGGGTTACTTCAACGTATTGTTTCTCAACACCCAGATGACTCTCGCCGATACAGTACGGATATCGAAGACAGGGGAAAAAACCGTTCGGATAAATGAAAAGGAGATCGACAGCGCTTCCAATATTGCATACAGGACGGCCCGCCTTATGTTCGACCGATACGACCTCCGGTGTGGTGTCTGTGTAGACATAGAGAAGAAAATTCCCCTTCGCGCGGGGCTCGGGGGCGGATCCTCGGATGCCGCATCTGTGATCAATGGAATCGACCTCCTCTTCGATCTCGATCTCACTCGAGAGGAGAAACTCTCTCTCGCAAGACAGCTCGGGATGGATGTGTACTACTGCGTCATCGGCGGCCTCTGCCGGATAGAGGGTATCGGGGACATTGTGCAGAGGGTGGAATCAAAACTCCCCGCGCTCGATATCCTCATCGCAACTCCGAGGCAAAGAAAGCCATCGACCGCATGGGCCTACTCCATAGTCGATGAGAGGAGGATCGGCAGGGAGACGGAGAGATTCGACCTCCTCCTGGAAGGTATCGCACACCAGGACACAGAAGCAGTGGCCCGAAACCTCCATAACGACTTCGAGCGTCCGGTTGCAGCTCACTACCCGTTCGTGGAAACGGTAAAGAGCGAGATGAACCGGCAGGGAGCTCGCGCAACCCTCCTCGCAGGGTCGGGCCTCTCTGTGTTCGGAATATTCGAGACAGCCGAGGCTGTCCTTCGGGCCGCGAAGGCCCTCGAGTCTCCACATCTTATGTGCTTCCCCGCAAGAACTATTCCGTGAAACCCCTTAACGAGAACTTCGCCAAAATAGTATTAAATTCGGCCGTTTTTGCAATTACAAAATATATAAATCGTTATATTACTTTACTTAGTATTTTAAAAATAGCTAAGTTCTCGTTAAGTTTCTGCAGCGAAGACTCTATGAAGTATGTACCCCGCGTTTTACAGGAACGGTTCCTGCCGCACGGCTGGAGGACCGATGCTGCTGCAGGCCGGTTTACGACAGGGGCCGGGCGATATTAATGCGGTTTTCTCAAGTTTAAATGATGACTTGTCAGATGTAAAAAATAATGTTTATGGTGAGGAAAGCGTTAAAAGCCCCGTTACTTACAGTTTACTGTTGGTCATGAGAAACGGGGATTGAACCCCACATTCCTGTGTGAGAAATGGGGGTTAAACATTAGCAGTGAGCTCAAATCATTTTATCTTTAGTACCTTAATATTGATTTTCTTGCCTTTTTGACCAGAATGTGGCTTGTCCACATTAGGAGATACCGAAGCTGACTTAGAACTCCTGCGTGCGGAGAGATTGACTATCCACTCTGTAAACTCCAGGGCCATGAAACCGGCGCCGGATCCTTTAAGACCTATATGATCTTGGTGAGCTCGTCCGTTCCGGCAGGGCAGATCTCTCTCTTTTTACCGTTTTCAACGGTACACACCGGTTGCCCCCTGCCGGTGAACTCACCGATGAGACTGAGAGAAGGCACGCCTCGCTTCCCGTTACCGAAGGCGTGTTCGAGCTTTGCGCCGTTCTCTTTTGTCACCGAAATGAGGAGCGACCCGGACGCAATCGAACAGTACGGCGACAGACCGTAGTGATCGCACAATTGTTGAGTCTCATGATACACCGGGATCTTTTTCAGGAATATCTCCAGTCCGACACCTGCCCCCCGTGCCATCTCGAACGCACCTGTAAGCAGTCCGCCCTCAGTGGGGTCGTGCATCCCGGTAACAGGAGCCGCCTTTCTCGCCCGCCGCGCATCATCGATTACGCTTATACCAGGATCTCTTAAAAATCCGACACATCTCTTGAAGAACTCCTCTCCGAACGTATCTTTAACCTCACCGGACTTCTCACGCGCAATGATAGACGTTGCCTCGATGGCCACTCCTTTCGTCATATAGAGGAGGTCTCCTTCACCGATCCCGCCGTTCTTGACGAGATCTTTTTTCTCGGCCTCTCCCAGCATCGTTCCTGAGAGGATAGGGTAGTTGAGCCCGTGGGTCACTTCAGTGTGGCCCCCGACAAGAGATATCCCGAGCTCGTCGCAGGACTCCTTGAGGTCTTTCATGATGCTCCTGATGAGCGACTCAGTCGTCTTTCGTTCGGGAAGCAGCATGGTCACGAGAAACCACCGCGGTTCTCCTCCCATCGCGGCAATATCGTTGGCATTGATATTTACCACATACCACCCGATCCTGTCGGCTGCGAATGTGATGGGATCGCTTTTCACGATGAGGTAGCGCTCACCGATATCGATCGCAGCGGCATCCTCCCCGATGCCAGGACCGACAACCACCCTCCTGTCAGTAATCTCGAGCTTCCCTAAAAGACTTTCGAGAAAGGTGTGGGCTATCTTTCCTGTACCAAGAACTCGCATCAGTTTCTATCCTGTCACTCTCAGAGGATCATTAAATTTCGCAGGGATTCTTCTGCACATACCTCCCGGTGTGGTAGAAGAAAGGACGGTCGTGAGATGGATATATGATACTCTCGTTCCCCGCCTCTGCATAGCGTTTTATTCGCTGTTCGCTGGACTTCGCCAGCCTCCTGTCCATGTCTACCTCGATGAAGCTGTTTCCTTCTGCGAAGAAGTATCTCCGATTCGGCACCCTGTCCCCAGTAATGATGGCCCTTTTTTCCTTCCCCTGAACAAGGAAAGAGAGGTGGTACGGGGTATGCCCCGGCGTACTGAAGATCCGAATCCACTCCGGAACCGGCGGGTGGTCTTCGGCCCATAAAAAAGTATCAGGGTCCCCGAGGTAGTGCTCTCTGAAGTGGCACTTCTGAATCACGAGAAGAAAATCGATGAGCTTCTCCACTTCCCGTTTGGGGAGGTGAGGAAAGGAATTTTCGATATACGAGAGTTTATCCCGCGTCTTTAAAAGGGCTTCTCCCCAGCGCTTCCGGAAGAGGTAATCCCTCCTGCTCACCACTTTTTTCGCGTTCTTAAAGAGGTGGTTACCGCCGAAGTGGTCGATATGGATGTGAGTATTGAAAACCCAGGTTATACTGTCGGGATCAAACCCGAACGTCTTCAACCCCTTGAGAAGCTCAGAGCCTTCCGGAAACCCGGTGTCGAAAACCACGATGTCGTCGTTATTCCGCACGACAGTTACCGCCGAGAAAAACCTGAAAGGATACTTGGATTCGAGGACCACGACAGGTATGAGCAGGGAATATACGACCATGGTTCACCCTTTCATCAGAAATGCCCTGTATGTGAGATACTGTACTACCGGATGTTTTTTGATTTCGAGTGTCCTGTTCAGTAACGACTCGCCGTAGTGTACGAGTATTTGCGTATACTCTTTCTCACCCTTATGGTGGAAGAAGAGGGCTATATCGAAGAGCCTCTCACATAAGGCCTCTCTTCTCTCCGGGGTGAAGTAGACCGTACAGAACCGGTCGATGGTTTCTTCCACTCTCTGCTGGGGGCTTTTGTTGTCTATTATGAGCCTGCTGCCCTTCGCTTCCCCTATCTTCTCCCTGTACTGGTGCACATCCTCTTCTGGCAGTAGGAGCCTTCCTATCTCTTTCTCGGAAAAGAGCCTCTTTTCCTCGGATGGCATTGCGATCTGTGACAGCGCATGAGAAACGAGGCCCAGCACAGGGTGATTCATCTGCCCGTCTCTATCTTCGACCCCCTCATCTGTTTCAATCTCACGAATATTTAGCCGCCGTATCCGGGCCGCCATCTTGCTTTTCTCGTTATCAGGCGTGTTCTCCAGGGCACGTCCAAGCCGGTAGAACGCGTAGGCTGCCCGAATAGGAAAGAAATCCCCCTTCTGTTCTACCTCTCTCTCCAGCGACCGCCTGCTCCCAGACCGGACCCTGTGGTCCTGGATACCAAGCGATCGGGATATCAGAAACTGATGGATGTCGAGCGAAAGAGTCTTCGGATCCGCGATAGAGACGAACAGCAGGTTTCTTCCTGCTGTGTCCGGCAGAGAGAGCATGGCCTGTTCCACTGTCCCGCCCTCCTGCTTCGGTGTTTCGGCGACCGTTGTTTCCGGTTTCATGCTGTCTACATCGATCCCCTTCGACCGAAGCACATAGAGCACTTTTTTCGCCTTCTTACGCACCTCCTTCGGCTCCTCTGTATCGGAAGCGAGACTCCACAAAAGACCGATTTCCTCTTCGCTTTCACCCGTGAACCGCTGTCTTCTATCTCCCAAAAGCGCGTCTTTCAACTCTGCTTTGTCCATCGCTCCCCCCGTCTACGTCTAATTCAGACGTATACGCTTTTTTCCCTCTCTCCTTTTTTTATATCCTCACAGTGAAGGAGGAGAACGCGCTCTATATCTTCGGCCGCCCTGTACCGGTCCACGTCGACGACAATGAGTCTGTCCTCGTACCGGTTCATGTACGATATGGCAATGATCTTCATAGGGTCGAACAGATACCCTTCTTCGGCTCTCATCTCTTCGAGCAGAGCCATAAGCCTCCTGTCAGTTATTCCGCACCAGTATTCATGCTCTAAAAGTGGAAGACCGTCAGCAAGCAGGTACAACTTCAACATCCCTTTGCTAAAACTCCTCGGAACCAGTATGCGGCGCGGAACAGTAACTTTTTTCTCCGGAATGCTCATCCTCGTATTGTACCTCGGCGCATGCTTTTCTATAAGCCGGAACTCCTCTATCATTGCCTCGAGATCGGAACCGAGCTCGGTGCAGTCGATCATGTACAGGTCCTTCAGTATGCCTTCTATCTTCTCAGGGCTCTCCCCGGTATTCCAGAAATAGGAGTTGATCCTCGTCTTCAGATTGTTGGTCTTTCCGACATAGATAACCTCGCCCTCCCTGTTCGAGAAGGTGTACACACCGGGACACTGAACAAGCCCGCTCAGCCGCTCCCTGTCGAACCCGTACCGTGAAAAATCGACATCCTTTCGAGACAGAACCCCTAAACTGAGGAGTTCGCGGGCTTGTTTCAAACCCCTCTTCTGGGCAGCGGCAAGGACGTGCTCGAACACCCCTTTCAGGTTCTGAACCTTTACATAGGGCCCACAACCCTCAAGGTTCACGATGGAGAATTCACGAACGATATCGTCCCATGTTCGTAAAGAAAGCCCGGGAAAGAG
>DATKZJ010000048.1:0-13706 GCA_035527995.1 Spirochaetota bacterium
GATTCTGCCCATACGCTCCTTCCGGTCTTTACCGGAATTATATACAGTGTCTCCTACCGATACCTTTCCGGAATAAACACGGAAAAAGGAGAGTTTCCCGACGTACGGATCTGTCATGATCTTGAAGACCAGCGCGCTGAATGGTTCTTCTACATCCGCCTTTCTTGTTACATTCTCGCCCGTTTTGAGGAGGAGCCCCTCGACAGGGGGCCTGTCCTGAGGCGAAGGCAGATAGTTGACGACTCCGTCGAGGAGCCGCTGCACGCCCTTGTTCTTCAGTGCCGAACCGACGAATACCGGAAAGATCTCGTGACCTATGACCGCCCGGCGCAGTACCGACCTGATCCTTTCCAGCGACGGCCCCGCAGATGAACCTTCATCCGAGAGGTATTCTTCCATGAATTCCGTATCGAAATCACAGAGTGCCTCTAAAAGCTCCTCTCGTTTGCGCTCCACCTCCTGCCCGAGCTCCTTTGGGACCTCCTTTTCCTCGTAGGTCGTACCGAGGTCATCTTCGTTCCAAATGAAAGCCTTGCGATCGATGAGATCTACAACACCCTTGAACGAGTCTTCCTTGCCGTAGGGAATCTGAACCGCAATTGCGTGAGCGCCGAGCCGCTTTTTTACTTGGCTTATCACGTTCTCAAAATCTGCTCCCTTGCGGTCCATCTTGTTGACGAAGATGATCCGGGGAATACCGTACTTGTTCGCCTGTATCCAGACGGTTTCACTCTGCGGCTCCACTCCGCCGACCGCGCAGAATACCGCGACGGCTCCGTCTAGCACACGCAGCGATCTCTCGACCTCTGCCGTAAAGTCAACATGCCCCGGAGTATCGATGAGGTTGATGCGATGGCCTTTCCAGCTGAAGGCGGTGGAAGCACTGGTTATCGTGATACCCCGCTCCTTCTCCTGTTCCATCCAGTCCATCTCCGTTGTTCCCTCGTGGACTTCACCTATCTTGTGCTTTCTTCCTGTATAGTAGAGCATCCTTTCGGTGAGAGTTGTCTTGCCCGCATCTATGTGGGCCATTATTCCTATATTTCTGATGTCGTTTATTTTCATTCTTTTACCGCTATTCTACCACTTATAATGTGCAAAGGCCTTGTTAGCCTCCGCCATCTTTCGTGTATCATCCTTCTTTTTTATTGAAGCGCCTGTGTTGTTGTAAGCATCAATGAGCTCCTCAGCGAGCTTCTCGCTCATCGATTTTCCATGACGGAGCTTCGCATACCCTATGATCCACCTGATGGCAAGTGCGACCTTTCGCTCGGCCCTCACCTCGACAGGTACCTGGTAGGTTGCGCCGCCTACTCTCCTTGACTTGACCTCCACATCTGGCTTCACGTTGTCTATCGCCTTGCTGAATACCTCAAGCGACGGTTTCTTCAGCTTTTCCTCGATGATCTTGAAAGAATCGTACAGGGCTCGTTGTGCAATGGACTTCTTTCCGCCCTGCATAAGGCTGTTGATGAACCTCGCGGCGAGTATCGAGTTGTGAATCGGATCCGGAATCGATGCATGCTTCCTTGATTGATGTCTCCTCGGCACCTTGACTCTCCATACAATAAATTAGCCGGTTTGAACACAAACCGGCCCCTATGACAAGGGACCTGCCCGGCACCTGCCGGTGGTATCGCCCTGCTATCGATAAACTACTCTCTTGTTTGTCTATGAGAAACCCTGGTCTATGCCTTTGGTCTCTTTACCCCGTACTTAGACCTAGCCTTCTTTCGGTTTTCAACGCCGAGTGTATCGAGCGTACCGCGCACGATGTGGTACCTCACACCTGGGAGGTCCTTTACTCGTCCTCCCCTTACAAGCACCACGGAGTGCTCCTGGAGATTGTGCCCGATACCCGGAATGTATGCGGTTACTTCTATGCCGTTGTTGAGCCTCACACGGGCCACCTTACGAAGAGCGGAGTTCGGCTTCTTAGGAGTGAACGTCATTACCCTCGTGCACACCCCCCGCTTCTGTGGACATGACTGAAGGGCAGGAGAGCTTGTCTTCTTAAGCTGCATCTTCCTTCCCTTGCGGATGAGCTGATTCACCGTTGGCATATAGATCCCCCTTCAAGAAGTGCCCGAAATATAACAAATATTACTATCGCAGTCAATAGTTTTATCAAAAAACGGCCCCTCCGACCTCTTCCCTCGTAATCATCCCTCTTCCATCGACCTTCTCCCTCACCTCTTCGGGAAGTTCCATATCTCCGGGCTCTTCCCTGTAGATGTCCACCGCTTTGTACCGCTTAATCCCCGTACCCGCAGGGATGAGGTGGCCTATGATCACGTTCTCCTTGAGGCCGCGGAGATGGTCGACCTTGCCCTTTATCGCGGCATTCGTAAGTACCCGTGATGTCTCCTGGAACGAGGCTGCAGAGATGAAGCTGTCGATATTGAGAGAGGCCCTCGTAATCCCGAGAAGAACGGGCTTTGCGCAAGCCGGGCTACCGCCCAGGGAGACTACTCTCTCGTTCTCCTCCTTGAACTTGAACTTGTCTACCTGCTGCCCTATGATGAAGTTCGTGTCCCCGACATCAACGATCTCGACTTTCCTGAGCATCTGCCGGACTATGACCCCTATATGCTTATCGTTTATGTTTACCCCCTGCAGACGGTAAACCTCCTGTATCTCGTTTACGAGATATCTTTGAAGCGCGTGCTCTCCCTTGATCTGCAGTACGTCGTGAGGATTGGTCGCACCCTCGCAGAGAGGATCTCCGGCCTTCACCAGATCGCCGTCCCGTACCGAAAAGTGCTTGCCGAGCGGTACGAGGTGCTTGTATTCTGTTCCGTTCTCGTCTTCTATGATAATGACACGTTTTCCCTTCGTTATTGCGCCGAACTTCACGACACCGTTCACTCTTGCGAGGACAGCCGCATCTTTCGGCTTTCTTGCCTCGAACAGGTCGGCAACCCTGGGGAGACCCCCTGTAATGTCCTTTGTCTTTGCCTGTCCTCTCGGGATCTTGGCTATAACATCACCGGCCTGCACCGACTGATTGTCATCCACCCTGATGTATGCGCCCCCGGGGATCGAGTAGGTTTCCACCTCGTTTCCTTCCTTGTCAACGATGAGGATCTTCGGCTGGAGCTCTTCGTCCTGAAAATCGAGGATGATCTTGTTGATAACACCGGTTACCTCGTCAACCTCCTGCTTCATGGTCGTCCCGGGAATTATCGAAACGAGCTGAACTTTCCCCGAGTGCTCGGTCAGTATGGACTCGCTGAACGGGTCGAACTTTGTAAGCTGCTGTTTCGCCATGACGATATCACCCTTGGATACAAGAAGCTCGGACCCGATTTTCATCGTGATCGCGTAAGGTTCGCCGAGCACGAAGAGCTTCTTGTCCATGATCCTTATATGGGTCCGTTCCTCGTATTCTATCTCGAGTTTATCCTTCTTCGTCCTTGCGATAACCGTTCCAGGATCGAGGTAATCGTCCTCCTTTACGAGGAGATCGATATCGGCGAGGGAGTACTGGTGGTGAATCCGGTTGACAGTGATGACTCCCCTCCTCGGTATTACACGTTTACCATCATTCCGTTCTATCACATTTGCTTCAATTTTTTCAATATACACCGGATAGTTCAGTATTATAGCGTTCTCCTCGGTCTTTCTCGCTGCGGTGCCTCCTATGTGGAAGGTTCTCATAGTAAGCTGTGTCCCAGGCTGCCCTATCGATTCCGCAGCGACGATACCGACCGCTTCACCGATATCAACGGTATTCTTTATCGCAAGGTTACGTCCGTAACACTTCACGCACACGCCGTGCCCCGACTCACACGTGAGAACGGTTCTCGCCTTCACCGTACTGATACCCGCGTTCTCTAACCGGCGGGCGATGGATTCCGTTATCTCCTCGTTGGCGTCAATGATTATCTCTTTTGTGCGCGGGTCCCTCACCCTGTCTACCATATACCGTCCGAGAATACGGTCGTAGAGGGACTCTATTATGTTGTCCTCCTGTTTCAGAGCACTCATGTCGATTCCGTTTATCGTCCCGCAGTCCTCTTCGGTGACTACGACATCCTGGGCGATGTCTATGAGGCGGCGGGTGAGATAACCGGCATCCGCCGTCTTAAGGGCGGTGTCCGCGAGCCCCTTTCGCGCGCCGTGCGTCGAGTTGAAGTACTCGAGGACCGTGAGGCCCTCCTTGAAGTTCGATTTTATCGGAAGTTCGATGATCTCGCCGGACGGTTTTGCCATGAGCCCTCTCATGCCTGCCAGCTGCCGTATCTGCGTTTTTGAACCTCTCGCTCCCGAATAGGCCATCATATATACAGGGTTGAAGCCCTGATTGTCCCTCTTGAGGTTCTCCATCATAACATCTGCGATGCGCTCGTTTACCGTAGTCCAGATATCGATAATCTTGTTGTACCGCTCTTCGGTCGTTATCAGCCCGTTTCTGTACTGATCGTATACCTCTGAGACCTCCTTCTCCGCCTTATCGAGGAGCTTTCGTTTCTCCTCCGGGATCTTTATGTCCTCCATACCGATGGTGACACCGAAAAAAGTCGCATATTTGAACCCGATACTCTTTAGCGCATCAAGCATCTTCGTGGTTACCGCGGCACCATTCCGGTCGTAACAGTTACTCACGAGTGCGTTCAGCTCCTTTTCTCCGAGAGCGTAGTTGATGTAGCCGATCTCCTCGGGAAGTATCGAGTTGAATACAGCCTTCCCCACGGTGGTTTCAATACGCTCACCCTCGTGTCGCAGTATGATCTTGTCATGGTACCAGCATGCCTTGTTCTCCAGCGCCATGAGCACTTCATCGATTGAAGTGAACACGAGCTTCTTCTTGATTTCTATTCTGGGATCGTCCTTTGTGAGATAGTTGATCCCGAGAACCATATCCTGCGTCGGTCCTACGATTGGAAGGCCGTTTGCAGGGTTGAGAAGATTCTTCGCGGACAGCATCAGAATCCAGCTCTCTATCTGCGCCTCGAGAGACAGCGGAACATGAACCGCCATCTGGTCACCATCGAAGTCTGCGTTGAAAGCGTGGCATACCAGCGGGTGGAGCCGTATTGCTTTCCCCTCGACGAGAACGGGCTCGAAAGCCTGTATACCCATACGGTGCAGCGTGGGGGCGCGGTTGAGCATCACCGGATGCTTCTCGACCACCTCCTCGAGCACGCTCCACACCTCAGGGGCACGTGTCTCCACCATCGTCTTTGCCCGCTTGATGTTGTACACGTACCCTTTGTCTACGAGTTTCTTCATAATAAACGGTTTGAACAGCTCCATTGCCATTAGGCTCGGAAGACCGCACTGGTGCAGCTTCAGGGTCGGCCCGGCAACGATCACCGACCGGCCCGAGTAATCCACCCTCTTCCCGAGCAGATTCTGACGGAACCTTCCCTGCTTTCCCTTCAGCATGTCGGAGAGGGATTTGAGCGGTCGGTTTCCGGGACCCCTCACAACCCTCTTCTTCCTCGAGTTGTCGAACAGAGCATCGACCGCCTCCTGGAGCATACGCTTCTCGTTCCTCACGATAATCTCGGGTGCATTGAGCGCTATGAGTCTCTTCAGGCGGTTGTTACGGTTAATAACCCTTCGGTAGAGATCGTTGAGGTCTGATGTGGCGAACCGTCCTCCGTCGAGCTGTACCATCGGCCTGAGCTCAGGCGGGATAACGGGGATCACCTCCATAATCATCCAATCCGGTCTGTTGCCGGAGTCTCTGAAATCTTCAACTATCTCGAGCCTCTTCAAAAGCCGCTTGTCTGTTTTCAGGCCCTTCTCTACCATCTTCTCCCGCAGCTCAGCGGAAATAGCATCGAGATCGAGGTTTTCGAGAAGCGTCTTTATCGCAACTGCCCCGATACCGGCGGTAAAGCTCATGCCGTAGCGTTCGCGGTATTCGTTATACTCCTCCTCTGTGAGAAGCTGCATCGATTTCAGGTCAGTATCGCCGGGATCGATCACGATGTACTTTTCGAAGTAGAGGACGCTCCGAAGCTCTGTCATGGTAAGGTCGAGCAGAAGGCCCATCCGCGAAGGAACGCTGCGGTAGAACCAGATGTGCGATACAGGCGCTGCAAGCTCGATGTGACCCATTCGCTCACGGCGCACCTTGAAGTGTGTCACTTCGACACCGCAGCGATCACACACGACGCCCTTGTATCGGATGCTCTTGAACTTGCCGCAGTAGCACTCGTACTCCTTTGTCGTGCCGAATATCCTTTCACAGAATAAACCTTCCCTCTCAGGGCGCAGTGTTCGGTAGTTGATTGTCTCCGGCTTCTTCACCTCTCCGTATGACCATCTCCTGATGAGCTCAGGTGATGCAAGCTTGATCTTTATCTGTGCGAATTCACTTAAGTTCTTCATGAACCACCCTCTTATTATAGTTTATTCTGCACCATTGCCACACCGGTGTCACGGTGTTCTTTATACTTCCGTATCGAATACCTTTACTCTATTCGCGATGATCTCTTCGTCTTTCTCTGTGAGGGGTATCTGGGAATCGTCCTCATTGAACACGGTGATGTCGAGACCGAGCCCCCGCAGCTCCTGTATAAGCACGTTGAACGACTCCGGAACGCCGGACATAGCGACATTTTCTCCCTTCACTATGGCCTCATATATCTTTGCACGTCCTGTCATGTCGTCTGATTTTACAGTGAGAAGCTCCTGGAGGTTGTTGGCGGCACCATATGCTTCGAGCGCCCAGACCTCCATCTCGCCGAGTCGCTGGCCTCCGAACTGCGCCTTTCCTCCGAGCGGCTGCTGAGTCACCAGCGAATAGGGCCCTGTCGACCTGGCATGGATCTTATCATCTACGAGGTGGGCGAGCTTCATCATATAGATGACGCCCACTGTGATCTTATTTTCAAACGGTTCTCCGGTGAGCCCGTCGTAGAGCGTTGTCTTTCCGTTCTCCGGGAGCCCTGCCTTTACCAAATACTCGATGATCTGCTCATTTGTCGCGGATTCGAACACCGGTGTCGATACTTTTATACCGAGCTTATCCGCAGCCCAGCCGAGGCTCGTTTCGAGGATCTGGCCGAGGTTCATACGCGATGGCACGCCGAGCGGATTCAGCACGATTTCAACCGGCGTTCCGTCCTCCAGAAACGGCATGTCTTCCTCCGGAAGCACCCTGGCTACTACACCCTTGTTTCCGTGCCGTCCGGCAAGCTTGTCGCCTTCCTGAAGCTTCCGCTTCTTTGCAATGAAGACCTTCACCACCTCTTCAATTCCAGGAGCCAGTTCGTCACCGTCTTCCCTTCTGAGCCTTCTGATGTCAATGACGGTTCCCTCGGTCCCGTGTGGAACACGGAGAGATGTGTCCTTTACGTTCTTCGCCTTCTCTCCGAAAATCGAGTTGAGCAGCTTGTATTCGGGAGTGATGTCCGTCTCCCCCTTCGGGGTCACCTTGCCAACGAGTATCGACCCCGGCTGCACCATCGCTCCGACCCGGACTATCCCCTCTTCGTCGAGGTCCTTGAAGGCCTCTTCACTCACGTTCGGGATATCCCTCGTGATGCTCTCCATCCCGAGCTTGGTCTCCCGCACCTCAACATCGAACTCTTCTATGTGTATCGAAGTAAACCAGTCCTCCTTCACGACCTTATCGCTTATGAGGATCGCGTCCTCGAAGTTGTATCCCATCCATGGCATGAACGCCACGAGAATGTTCTTGCCCAAAGCGAGTTCACCCTGATCGGTCGCGGGTCCGTCCGCTAAAACGTCCCCCTCCTTTACCTTTTCGCCGACAAGGACGATGGGTTTCTGATTGAAGCATGTGTCCTGGTTGGTCCGCTTATACTTGATGAGCGGGTAGACATCCGGTCCCTTTCTGTTATCCGGGGCTATCCGGACCTCATCAGAGGACACATACTCCACGACACCCTTTCGTTTTGCCCTCACCATCACGCCCGAATCCACCGCGGCCCTCGCCTCTATTCCGGTACCGATGAGCGGAGCCTCGGGCATCAGAAGCGGCACCGCCTGCCGCTGCATGTTCGATCCCATGAGAGCGCGGTTCGCATCATCGTGCTCGAGAAATGGGATGAGTGAGGTGCTGACGGAAATGATCTGCATCGGAGAGACATCGATATAGTCGATCTCTTCCGGGGTTACATGGAGAAACTCTCCCCTATGACGGACCGCGATGTAAGGGTCTATAAAAGCCCCGCTATCTACGATCTTCGCGGAGGATTGAGCGATGTTATACTTCTCCTCGTCCATAGCAGTGAGATACTCTATGCGGTTCGTAACCTTTCCCTTGACCACCTTACGGTAGGGTGTCTCTAGGAAGCCGTACTGATTGACTCTCGCGTATATGGAGAGCGATACTATGAGACCGATATTGGGTCCTTCAGGGGTTTCGATAGGACACATCCTGCCATAGTGGGAATAATGAACATCGCGGACTTCAAACCCGGCCCTCTCGCGCGAGAGGCCTCCAGGCCCGAGGGCGTTGAGCCTTCTCTTGTGTGTGAGCTCAGAGAGGGGGTTCACCTGGTCCATGAACTGCGAAAGCTGGGACGACCCGAAAAATTCCTTTATCGAAGCGGTGATAGGCTTGATGGATATAAGGTCCTGTGGCCGCATCGTATCGGCCTCCTTTATTGACATCCGCTCTTTCGCAATCCTCTCCATTCGCGCGAATCCGATCTTGAGCTGGTTCATGAGCAGCTCTCCGACCGATCGGACTCTCCTGTTCCCGAGATGATCGATGTTGTCGATAGTACCCTCACCGATGTAGACCATGATAAGGTACTTCATCGTGTTTGTGATATCCTCTTTTCTGAGAATCCTCTCACTGATATTCTTCTTGTAGTCGAACCTCTTGTTCAGCTTGTATCTCCCCACCTCGCCGAGGTCATACCTCCTCGAATCAAAGAAGAGGGTATTGATATCGCGCTCGGCGTTCTCGAGGGTCGTCGGCTCCCCGGGATGGATCACGGTGTAGATCCGGATAATGGCATCCTCCAGCGAGGGCTCGTCCTTGAACGGGTCCTCAGGGCTCTTGGTGAAGTCTTCCTTGTCAAGACAGTTGATAATGACGGTCGAGTTGAGGCTGTCGGCTGCCTCGAAGTCAATAACCTCCACTTCTTTTACGCCGGCGTGGAGGAGTGAATCGAGCGTAGTCGGGATCAGTCTCTCTCCCGCCCTCACGATCTTCTCGTTCTCCTCTTTTCCGAAGTAGGCGCGGGCAGTGTAGCGGTTGTTGAGTGTTCCCTCTGCTATTACATCCTCGCTGAGCGGTTCTTTCTGGGTCCTGTAGAACAGCTTTATTATCTCTTCCCGTGACTCGAACCCGATGGCCCTTAAAAGAAGCGTGGCCAAGATTCTTCTTTTTCTATCGATCCTTATGTAGAGGAGCTCCTTTTTACTCTCGAGCTCGTATTCGAGCCAGGATCCGCGGTCAGGAATGATCCGCGCCGTATGCATCTGGTCCTTCGCGTCATAGCCGAACACGACACCCGGCGATCGGTGTATCTGGCTCACCACCACCCTCTCCGCTCCATTGATGATGAAGGTCCCGCGGTCTGTCATGAAGGGGATGTCTCCCACATAGAGGACCTTCCTCCTTATCTCGCCTGTCTCTGTAAATATGAGATCTATCGTTGCCTTCAGAGGAAGGGCGAAGGTAAGCCCCTTATCCTTGCACTCGATCTCGGAATATTTCGGCTCATCGAAGGTATAGTTTTCGAACTGCAGGAGCATGTCACCGTTCGGGCTCTCGATCGGAAATGTTGATTCGAACACCGCATGGAGCCCTTCGTTCGCCAGGGTTTTACCTTCGTCGATGGCCTTCTTCTGAAGGAACCTCTCGTAGGAGCTCAGCTGTATCTCTATCAGATCCGGAATCTCGAGGATCTCTTTGGATGGTTTCCCGATGACGATTCTGCTTATATCCTTACTCATATGCTACCCCGTACTCCAGTAAATTTGTAATACGCTTGGCGGGCGACATCGCAACAGGACATATAATGCCCACAAACCCCATGGTGTTTTATTTTTAGGACTTTAATCCTGTACATTGACCCTATTATCTACCCGAAAGGAAGGTAAAAGTGTATTTTCCATATCCTCTATATAGAATAGAATCACGGAGAGGCACAGGTTACGGTAATGGTTGCTGACTAATGTAGCTAATGGAAAATTTGCAGTAATTTGATTTTCGGTTTATCTTACTTTCTCTTGAGTTCAAAAAGAACACTTGAGACCCATGGTAAAAAAAGATGCTTTTTGAGTTACCCCTGACCCGTTTAAGAAAGATGCCCTCTCCCTGAAAGATATATTTATCCTTCTGGTTATTTTGTGAAAAATATGAGCCACCCCACTTGATTTCGATGAATAATATAATACATTATTGCAAATTTGTTAACTTTTTTGTGAGCTTTTTAGACCACTTGGGCACGACCACTTGGGCACGACCACTTGGGCGAACTTTCTTCGGATATATTATCCTCTGTATACAAAGTCCCTCTCGATCCGGATCACCCTGTTCTTTCAGTCTATTGATAGCAGTATTTTCATGCGTTCTCGGACAAAAAAGCACGAGAACGCATGAAATCCTTAACAGATATATACTACTTCAACTCAACCGTTGCACCTGCAGACTCAAGTTTTGCCTTTACCTCTTCAGCCTGCTTCTTGTCGACTTTTTCTACTACCGGCTTCTCCATACCTTCGACAAGCTCCTTTGCCTCTTTCAGGCCCAGATTCGTTACCGCTCTTACCTCTTTGATAACCTGGATTTTCTTGTCGCCGATGGCGGTAATGAAAACGAAAAATTCGGTCTTCTCCTCCGCTTCTGCAGCCTCGCCGCCCGCCGCCGCACCCTGGACAGCAGCCGCGACTACCGGCGCTTGTGCGGTAACACCGAACTTCTCCTCCAAAGCCTTTACTAGTTTCGCGAGCTCGATTACGGTCATCTGCTCAATGGCCTTGAGGAGGTCGTCCTGTGAAAGTTTTTCCTTTGCCATATTATCTTCTCCTATGTCTTTTTATTGAAGAAGGCAGATGCAGGCAATCTGCTCTTGAAGACATCCACCCCTCTTTAGTTCTTAACACTTTCGATCGCCTTTAGTGTACGTACAAACTTCGAGAACACTCCTCCGAGTGTGTATACGAGGCCGCTGATCGGCGAATTGAGAATCATGGCTGTCTTTCCGATAAGCACCTGTTTCGACGGAAGTCTTGATATAGTCTCGATGTCTTTGTCCGATATGATGGCTCCATCAACAAGACCGCCCTTCATCTTAAGCGTGGTTTGTTTCGCAGAGTCTATCAGTATCTTGCAAACCTCGGATACATCCGCGTTGAAATAGGCGATCGCAGTCGGATCTACAAAGAACCCTTCGACTTCGTCGTATCCCAGTTCGCTGAATGCCCTTTTGGCAAACAGGTTCTTCATCACGTGGTATTCGACTTCCTTCTCGCGAAGAGTTGATCTCAACGCGGTCATCTGTTCGACGTTGAGGCCCCTGTAGTCCGTAAATATGAAATTAGAATAGCTTTTAAGCCCCTCTTTCAGCTTCTCGAGTTTTTCAGCCTTCCATTCTCTTGACATCTGTCATCCCTCTTGAATCGTTCGTCCGAACCTCGTACTCATGAACTTTAGCTCGAATGTTCTAAAACGTAATTAAAAATACGCTTTTATGCTATCTGTTTGTAATCTATCTTGATCGCCGGACCCATTGTCGTTGAAAGATATACAGACGTTATGTACTCGCCTTTGAGATCCGGCGGTCTCTTGCTCAATACACTCTCGTAAAGCACATGGCAGTTTTCGGCCAACGCGCTCTCGTCCATCGAAACCTTCCCTATCCCGAGATGCACCACACTCGTCTTGTCGGCCCTGAACTCGACCCGGCCCTTTTTCAACTCCTGGACGGCGGTGCTTATGTTGTTTGTTACTGTCTGCGTCTTCGGGTTGGGCATAAGTCCGCGCTTCCCCAGAAGCTGGCCTATTTTGCCGACCTCTTTCATCATATCGGGGGTTGCCACGGCCACATCGAAATCGAACCAGCCTCCCTTGATCTTTTCGATGAGATCCGTATCACCGACATAGTCCGCTTTTGCTTCCTGTGCCTCTTTCGCCTTGTCTGCCTTTGCGAACACAAGCACGCGCCGTGTTTTACCGGTACCGTGCGGCAGGCTCACCGTGTCCCTCACCGTGTGCTTCTGGAGAATATTCAGATTTATTACGATCTCAACACTCTCATCGAATCCGGCGTACGAACCCTCCTTGAGGACCTTCACAGCCTCTTCCAGAGTGTAGAGCTTATCGCCCTCAATCTTGGCTACTGCTTCCCTGTATTTCTTGCCCCTTTTCACTCCAAAACCCCTTGTAAATGTTGGTTACAGATTGTTTGATAGAAGAATGTCCGGGCAGATGACGAAAACACTCCGTCACCCCGCCACATCAACCCCCATGCTTCTCGCCGTTCCTTCTATGATCTTCTTTGCTCCCTCAATATCGTTTGAATTCAGGTCCGGGAGCTTGGTCTTGGCAATCTCCTCCACCTGTCCAGATTTCAACACACCGACCTTCTTCTTGTTAGGTTCTCCGCTGCCCTTATCCAGACCCAAAGCCTTTTTGATAAGTGTCGCAGCAGGCGGTGTTTTCGTGATAAAAGTGAAGGATTTATCTTCATGAACTGAAATAATAACCGGTATTATCGTTCCCTTCTGGGACTCAGTCTTCGAGTTGAACGCCTTACAGAACTCCATGATGTTCACACCATGCTGACCGAGCGCAGGTCCAACTGGCGGAGCAGGGTTAGCCTCGCCGGCTGGAATTTGAAGCTTTATCGTACTCTGAACCTTCTTTGCCATATATTATCACCCATCCCGCTTCTTCGTTGTAATTGCTTGTCATAAGGAAGATAAAATCGAAGATTAAATATAACCATATAAGAATATAGCGTCAATTAAAATCACCCTGCCCCATCTTCCTCTTATATCTTCTCGACCTGCAGAAAATCGAGCTCAACCGGGGTCGATCTCCCGAATATCTCTACCCTGACCCTAATCTTTCCCTTTTCATCATTAATATCCTCAACAGTCCCTGTAAAGGTCTTGAATGGACCGTCGATGACCTTGACCGTCTCTCCTACCGCATATGTGAAACTCGGAATCGCTGTTTTCTCTCCTTTGATCTCGCCCATACGCTGTAAAATATTCTTCACGTCATCGTTCGAGAGCGGAACAGGCTTTTTAGTCCTGCCGGAGCCCACGAACCCGGTCACTCCGGGGATCTTCGTGACATATGAGAGAATCCGCTTCCATTCGTAATCGGAATCTTCGGGTATATTCATCTCCACGAGGATATATCCGGGAAAGTACTTCTTCTTAGATACCTTCTTTTTCCCTCCCCGTATCTCCGCCACCTCTTCCGATGGAATCTTAACCTGATAGATCACATCATCGAGGTCCTTACCCTCTATGAGCCCCTGAAGGCTCCTTTCCACCTTGTTCTCATATCCGGAGTATGTATGAAGAACGTACCAATTTTTAGCCATGTTCAACCACCAATAATTGAAAAAACAACAGTCTTAATAACATAATCGATGAGAGCAATGACGGCAGCGACAACGAGAATCGAGATGATTACGATCCTTGTAGAAGTCAGAACCTCTTCTTTGGAAGGCCAGTTGACCTTCTTCAGCTCCGCTCTTGACTCTTTGAGGAATGCAAAGATCTTTTTCAAACCGTACTCCTCTCACAGG
>DATKZJ010000049.1:0-2522 GCA_035527995.1 Spirochaetota bacterium
AACCTCGTGCAGAACAGATTCTGCGCGCTCCGCAGACTGGAGCTGGTGCGGCTCCGAGAGAATGATGTCGTGGAGAAAGGTCGCCGCATAGAGAACCTCGTCGTCGTAGCGGTCCTCGAGCTGTTTTGCCAGGTGATAGACGCGGTTGCAGTGATCGTAACCGCGCGCAAGCCTCCCGGCGGACATGTCCTTGGCGTACTGCAGTATTATCTTCCTCACAGATGATTCCTCTTTGTTGTTTACGAGTTACACAAAGTTACTGTAAATTATCAGAAATTCCTATATCTTTATTCCGGGATCGTACTAGGAAGGCTCAAAAACAGCTTTGCAGGCGGATAACGGACGGGTCCCGAAAGGCCTGATTCACAAGGCAGGAAAACGGCAGCGGACACTGCATGTCCCTGAGAAAGACGATTAGTGCGGTTTTCTAAACAATTGCTAAGCAAGGTGTTTAAATGACGATTTGGCAGTATTTTATAATCTTATGTAAAAAATAATGTTTACGGTGAACAAAGCGCCAAAAGCCCCATTCCTTCCTATTACGATTGCACATAAGGAATGGGGATTAAAGCCCACATTCCTTACTATTTACGGTGATTTGTGAGAAATGGGGATTAGGATCGGGCACTCGCTTTACACGTCGTTCCAATTTGATAAGAAGCAGGTGATCGGTATGCAGATATACGATACCATGAGCAAGAAGAAGGTCGATCTCGTGACAGTTGAAGAGAAAAGGGTCGGCATCTACCTCTGCGGCCCCACGGTATACGACTACGGGCACCTCGGGCACGGCCGATCGGTTGTTTCATTCGACCTGCTTCGCAGATATCTCGCCTACCGGGGGTACGAGGTGACCTTCGTCCGCAACTGGACCGACATAGATGACAAGACCATAGAGAGGGCGGAGGCCGAGGGCGTCGCAGTAAAGGAGCTTACAGAGAGGTTCATCGAGATATACCTGGAAGATTTCAAAAAGCTCGGTGTCCTCGAGCCCGACTCGGCTCCGAAACCGACGGAGAGGATGGCAGATATCGTTTCCTATATCGAACGTCTCTTCGACCACGGGCACGCGTACCTGCTCGACGATGGAGTATACTTCGATATCTCCTCCTTTCCGGAGTACGGCAGGCTGTCTGGCCAGAGGCTGGAGGACCTGAAGCAGGGAGTCCGGATCGATGTCACGGAAAACAAAAAAAACCCCGGCGACTTCGTGCTCTGGAAGTTCGAGAAGCCCGGAGAACCGTCGTGGCCGAGCCCCTGGGGAAAAGGGCGGCCGGGCTGGCACATAGAGTGCTCCGTCATGAGCACTGCCTGCCTCGGAGAGGAGTTCGACATCCACTGCGGCGGGCAGGACCTCATATTTCCCCACCACGAGGACGAGATCGCGCAGGCGAAAGGCGTAGGGCACGGGTTCGCACGATACTGGATGCACAACGGCTTTCTCAATATCGATAACGAGAAGATGAGCAAGTCGCTTGGAAACTTTTTCACGCTGCGCGAAGCGTTCAAGCGGTTTTCCCCTCTCGTGGTGAGGTTTTTTCTCCTCTCCTCCCATTATCGCGCGCCTCTGAACTTCTCAGAGGAGACGCTTAAAGGGGCGGAAGCGGCACTCTCGCGTTTCAACGACTTCATAGGGAGGGTTCGCGAGATAAGTGAGATGAACAAGGGGGAGGTTGCCGGCGCTGTTGACCCTATTGTGAAAAAAGCGCGAGAACAGTTCATAGAAGGGCTTGATGACGATCTAAATATATCGAAGGCTCTCGCCTCTGTTTCGGAGCTGGTAAGAGATATAAATATCATGATCGATAGAGAGGAGCTTGGGAGCGATGGTGCAGACCTCGTGCTCTCATTCATGAAAGAGATAGACGAGGTGCTCGGTGTATTCAGCTTCGAGAGAGAAGCTTTAGATGGTGAGATAGAGAAGCTTATTGCGGAGAGAAACCTCGCGAGAAAGTCAAAAGAGTTCGCCAGGGCGGACAGCATACGGGACCGTCTGCTCGAAATGGGGATCGTGCTCGAGGACACGAAAGACGGCACGAGGTGGAAGAGGGTGTAAGAGCTGTTCGCTCCTTGCTTGTAGCTGTTAGTGACCTGCGACATAATCGCTGACCGCCGTACGTACCTGTACGGTCTGTATCCGTCTAATCAAATATGTCTAAAACTCATTGATACCACATGTCGCCAGTATCGACATGTCGCGGAAACCGGATTATTTCGACATATAGGAGGTAGGAGAGCGGCCGTGTATACGCGATCAGCGTTCAGCCTGCTCTCAGTACGGCACGACGTACCGGCGTTCGACCCCGATCGTGCCGATGAAGGTTTACACTTTCAGGACATAAAATATACATCATCTGATTTATCTTGCTATTGTAGTCAATATTGAGTACAATTGTACTCAAAAAAGAGTACAAGCTTTGTATGAGCTCTTCTATCTTACCAAATCAAGAATCCGGCAGGCTTTACTGACCCTTTTTTTTACAAATCCATCTAATAGGTACTATCTGAGAGAGCTCGAGCGG
>DATKZJ010000050.1:0-9321 GCA_035527995.1 Spirochaetota bacterium
GGCACTGAAGCGGTGGTGAGAGTTTTCAACCTGTCTCTGAGAAGATCGAGTATATATTCAAAAAAACCGACCTCAGCCCCCCTCCTGTTGATCTCGTCTGCGATTTCACCCAAAGCCTCGAGATTATCCGGCTCATCCAAAAGCTTCCTGTATAGTCCTGTAAACATTTCTCTCTCGCCCGAGAAATCCTCACTTCCGTATCTCTCATCGATCTCAACATGGTAGCGCTCTTTGATGATCTCCCGCTCCTGTTGTTCCTGCAACCTTGAGAATCTATACAACCTGCATCTCGAAACAATCGTGGGCTTCAGCTTGTCTTTGGAGACCGCGGTGAGGATAAGAAGAGACCCCTCAGGGGTGTCTTCGGAGATTTTGAGAAAGCTGTTCTGAGCCTCCTCATTCATCGATTCCGCGCCATCGATGATCAACACCCGGTATCTGCCATATCCACTCTTCAGAGATAGGAACCTCTGCGCCTCCCTGATCGTATCGATTGTGATCGGCTTTCCCTTCATCGTATCGATTATCCCGAGGACTGTCTCCATGAGGTCGGTAAACCCCTTTTCGAGACCCTCCCTCGACGCAATGCGCGCAGAAATGTTCTGAAACTCCTTCCTGTATCTCTCCTCACGGGATATACTGTTCAGAAATCTTTTGAGATCGCTTACAAGGCAGGACACATTATTTCCGTTAAAGCCGAACTTCCTCCACAGGTTAAAGCTGTTTTTGAGATTAGATCGGCATATAATGAACATATCGTTGGATACGAGTCTGCTTATCTCGACACACGAGGGACAGCCGCATCCTTCCTCGCCGCTCTCCCTGCAGTTCAGGACGCGCACGACCTCAACTGCAGTCAGATATTTTCCTGATCCGTCCGGACCGTGGAAAAGCATGGTCCTTGGAAGCTTCAGACACCCGATCTCGTTGTTGAGCATCCGTACCGCAATCTCCTGATGTCGAATACCCTTCAGCACCTAACTCTGTCCTTTGGTCTTATCGGTATGGTTATCAGCCTCATCGCCGTTGGTCGGCAGGGTTTTAGTCCGGCGGCTTTTTGATTGATGATCCTTGGCCGGGCGTTCCGAGCTCGGCGTACTTTGTATCTTGAGACCTCTGGTCTGCAAACTTTTAGTTTGACGGTCCCCAGAGGAACGATCATCCCCCTTTCGTATTTCAGACCTGCGACCTGCGGATTTACGGCTTTTAGTCTCCAGACTTTTAGTCTCCAGACTTTTAGTTTGATGGTCCTCAGAGGTACGATCATCCCCCCTTCGTCTTTTAGACCTGCGATCTGCGGATTTATGGCTTTCAGTCTCCAGACTAAGAGTCTGACGATGCTTGGCCGAGCGTTCTATGTTCGGATCCCTCAGGCGTTTGTGAGTCAGCAGATCCCCGAGGGCCATGCTCGCCGCATTCTGTTCGGCCTGCTTCTTGCTCTCCCCGATCCCCGGCCCGTAGGTCCGTTTCCCCACTGTTACGTTCACGTAAAACTTTCTTCTGTGATCCGGCCCCTCGGTGTTGATGATAGTGTAATGAGGTATCACCTTATACCGCTTCTGAGCATATTCCTGGAGGATGGACTTATAATCCTTCACATGACGGTTCTTTTCGACATTCTCGATTTCACCGGCAAAGAGCCGCTCCACGAGCTTTCGAGCCTTGCTGAACCCTCCGTCGATATAGTAAGCCCCAATGAGCGCTTCGATACTGTCTCCGATAAGGGCCTTTCTGTGCCTCCCCCCGGATTTTTCCTCACCCTTTCCCAGAAGGAGATACTTCTGGATGTTGATCGTCTTCCCCACACTGTACAGGGTTGATTCGCTCACCACGTAGGACTTGATTCTGGCAAGAGTACCCTCTTTGAGGTAGATTTCCTGGTTGTAGAGGTAATCGCTCACCACGAGTCCGAGGAACGAGTCGCCGAGGAACTCGAGTTTCTCATAGTTCTCGAGGTCCCCCTCCAACTCGTTCACATAGGACTTGTGCGATAGAGCTGTATTGAGGATAGCAAGGTTCCTGAATCGAATTCCCAGAGACCGCTGAAACTCGACCAGCTCTTGATGACGTTTCTTCGATATGTTTTTGTTACTTCCTCTCATATCTTGTGAGTACTATTGCAGCGTTGTGGCCACCAAACCCGAAGGAGTTCGTAAGTGCTATGTTCACGTCGACGTTCTTACTCTCGTTTGGGACAAAATCGAGATCAAATTCCGGATTCTCGAGGTTAATGGTGGGCGGGATGATCCCGTTATTGATCGTGAGTATTGTCGCAATCGACTCAACACCGCCCGCTGCTCCGAGGAGATGTCCTATCATCGACTTTGTAGAACTCACCTTGAGCTTGTACGCTCTCTCCTTGAACAATCTTTTTATTGCATTTACCTCGGCACCGTCTCCGACCGGTGTTGATGTGCCGTGTGCGTTGATGTAGTCTATATCTTCGATCGAAAGGCCTGCATCAGAAAGCGCGTTTCTCATACACAGGTATGCCCCTGCACCTGTCGGCTCCGGTGCAGCAATATGGTAGGCATCAGCAGACGCGCCGAATCCCGCAACGAGGGCATAGATCCGCGCGTCTCTCTTTCTGGCATGTTCCTCGCTCTCGAGGATAATTGCTCCCGCCCCTTCAGAGATGACAAAGCCGTCTCTGTCCCGATCAAAGGGCCGGGATGCTTTTTCAGGTTCGTGGTTTCGTGTTGTTACAGCTTTCATCGAAGCAAAGCCGGCAATACCGAGAGGAACGATGGGTGCTTCTGCACCGCCGCAGACCATTACATCTGCATCACCGCGCTCTATGCACTTGCAGGCCTCCCCGATGGAGTGGCTCGCCGAGGCGCATGCGCTCACGATACACATGTTCGGACCGTGGAGCTTGTACCTTATTGACACGATTCCACTCGCCATATCGGCGATCATCATGGGGATAAGGAAAGGACTTACACGCTTCGGCCCCTTGTTGAGGAACACATTGTGCTGGTCAATCAGCGTCTGAAGTCCCCCTATTCCTGAGCCAATGAAGACTCCTATCCTATCCCTGTCCTCTTTTTCAAAATCAAGGCCGGAATCCTTGACTGCCTCGTCACTCGCAACGTAGATGAACTGAGTAAACCGGTCGTTTCTTCTGGCCTCAGACTTGTCCATGTAGTCGAGAGGATCAAAGTCTTTCACCTCGCCTGCAACCTTTGATTCGATATCCACGGGATCAAAGAGGGTTATCGGGGCAATGCCGGATTTCCCTTTGACAAGGTTTTCCCAGTACTTCTTCACCCCCACTCCCAGCGGAGTAACAGCACCCATTCCTGTAACAACTACCTTCCTGGTTTCTTTCATTATCCTCACTTCCTACTTGTGGGATTCTATATACTTTACCGCATCTCCGACAGAAACGATCTTCTCCGCCTCTTCATCAGGAATTTCCAATGCGAACTCCTCTTCAAGTGCCATTACGAGCTCGACTGTATCAAGTGAATCAGCCCCGAGATCATCGATAAACGATGCATTCTCCGTGACATCTTTTGCGTCAACGCTCAGCCTTTCTACGATAATACCCTTTACCTTTTCAAATGTATCCATTGATTTTCTTTCCCCCTTAAATTTTTTAATTAATAATAAACCACAGCCTTTTGATGAGGAATACAGCTGCTTTTCCCTATCTGGTGTGGTTCTTGACTTAGTATCACTACCTGTAAAAGAACCCTTTACATAACCATTCCGCCATCCACCACAATTACCTGTCCCGTGATGTATGATGCGTAATCAGAAGCAAGGAAGAGAGCTGCATTCGCGACGTCCCGGGGCAGACCCGGCCTGCCGAGAGGTATGATCTGCAGGTATCGCTCCTTCACATCCTCGGGAAGAACATCGGTCATCTCGCTCTTAATAAACCCCGGAGCTATTGCATTCACCGTAATATCTTTGCCCGCGAGCTCTTTTGCTGCTGATTTGGTAATCCCGATGACCCCCGCCTTGCTCGCAGCGTAGTTGACCTGCCCAACATTTCCGATTACACCGGCGATCGACGCAAGGTTTATTATCCTTCCGTGCTTCTGGCGCATCATGATCCTTGCAATGATCTTGGTGCAGTTAAAAACACCTTTCAGGTTTACCCTTATTACCCGGTCGAACTCCTCCTCCGACATCCTGATAATGAGATTGTCTCGCGTGATGCCCGCATTGTTGACGAGTATATCAATACGCCCATATTTGTCAACCGCTTTTTTCGAGACCTCGGTGCAGCTTTCGAGGTCACCCACATCGAGCTTGAAACCTGTGGCCGAAGATCCCATCTTCTCAAGATCGGCCACCGCCGCTTCGAGCGTCTTCTCGTTTACATCACATACCAGGATCGTAGCACCATGCTCGGCAAAGACTCGTGCGATCTCGAGACCTATTCCCTGAGCTCCTCCAGTTATGAGAGCTACCTTATCCTTTAGATCCATGACCCTCCCCTTTATGAAAGTGCTTCCATGTCCCCGAGCTTCTCTACGCCGTACACCTTTGCGTCTCTTGATATGTCCCTGAACAGTCCTTTCAAGACTCCGCCGGGACCCGCTTCAATATACTGAAGATGCCCTTCTTCGACAAGCCGCTGCATCGAGAGGCTCCACAGCACAGGCTTCGTGAGTTGCTGTATGAGATTCTCCCTAATTACCGACGGTTCGTCAGTAAGCCCCGCCGTTACATTGGAAATAATCTTTCCGTGCCCATCGAGCCACTGAACCCGTTCGAGCTCCTTGCCCAGCTCCTTCGCAACATCCTCCATGAGGGGTGAGTGGAAGGCCGCCCCGACGTTGAGCACAACAGCCCGTTTTGCCCCGAGGTCGCTGCACTTTTCAGCAGCGATTTTCACTTTGTCTTTCAAACCTGATATCACTATCTGGTTCGGGCTGTTGAAGTTTGCCGGATAACAGTCCCCGACCTCTTTACACACGGATTCGATCTTCTCCCCTTCCATACCGATAATCGCCGACATTCCACCCTTTCGCTCCGGATCGCAGTCCCTCATGAGGAGACCGCGCTTTCTGACGATCCGCAGCCCGTCCTCGAAGCTTAAGAAACCGCTTGCAGCGACGGCCGTATATTCCCCGAGGGATTGGCCTGCATAGACGTCACCCTCTATTCCGCGTTCTGCGAGAACCTGATAGACGGCATAGGACACCGTATAGAGTGCCGGCTGGGTATTCTCTGTCCTGCGAAGCTCCTCCTCATCCGCTTCGAAGCAGAGGGAGGTGACACTACAGTCCTTGAGAGTGTTGTCAGCCTTGTTAAAGATATCCCTTGCACTCTCCGATTCATCGTACAACGCCTTTCCCATGCCGGGCTTCTGTGATCCCTGGCCCGGAAATAAAAAGGTGTACTCTGCCATCTGTACGGACTCCGCTCTGAATTTTCGAAAAGGTAGTATAATAGCCTTTTACTGTAAAAGCCAAGAAAAAATTACCTTGCAGGAACCGCCCGTCCCCTGTTCAGAACTCAATGATCGCCGAGCCCCAGGTGAGGCCTCCGCCGAAGGCGGCCAGTCCTACTATGTCTCCCCTCTTTATCATATTATTGTCACACGCCTCATGGAGTGCAATCCCGATGCTCGCGGATGAAGTGTTTCCGTATTTTTCTATATTCACAAAAACCTTTTCCTTCGGTACCTTCAGAAAGCTCCTCAGGGCCTCTATTATCCTCAGATTGGCCTGGTGTGTTATTATCAGGGAAATATCATCAGGCTTCAAGCCCGCCTTCTTGAGAGACCGTTCGAATGTCTCCCGCATCTTATTAACGGCGATCTTGAACAGAGGGTTACCGTTCATCTTTATGTAGTGGAGCCCCTGCTCGACGGTCTCTTGTGTTGCGGGGTGCCTCGACCCACCGCCAGGTATGTAGAGCATGTCCCCGAAGCTCCCATCGCTCCCCAGGTCATAGGCAAGGAGCTTTCCCCGTCCATCGGAAGGAGTGATTACCGCAGCTCCTGCACCGTCGCCGAACAGAACACATGTGTTGCGATCGTTCCAGTCGGTAATAGCGGTAAGCTTTTCAGCTCCTATGATGAGCGCGTTCTTGAAGTCACCCGTCTGAAGAAAGATGCTCCCCACAACAAGAGCGTATATGTAACCGGAACACGCGGCATTAACATCCATCGCTGTAGCGTTCTTTGCTCCCAGCTTGTCCTGCACGATGCAGGCTGTGCTGGGAAAGAACATGTCCGGGGTGATGGTTGCAACTATAATGAGCTCGATCTCTTCGGGGCTTAACCCGGCATTTTTAAGCGCGACTTTAGACGCCTCGTACGCCAGATCGCTCGTTGCCTCGTCATCGCGCGCAATCCTCCTCGTGCGTATTCCCGTGCGCGTGGTAATCCATTCATCGGTTGTATCCACAATCTTTTCGAGGTCTGCATTCGTCAGTACCTTCTCCGGTACATACGCCCCTGTGCTCTTTATCATTATATTGGGTACAGGCATACATTTCCCTTCCGAGTAATTTTAATAGATTAATATGCTATATCTTTCACAATCTATCAAGCACAAATTAGCCGCTGCGAACTATAAATAAAAAACCGGTCATCCCCTCTCCGGGGACTGTGTTTTCCCCTTAAACCCGAACAGCTCGAGCCGCTTCTCTAAGATTTCTTTTACCTTGTTCCTGGACACGAGATCCGCGATCCTGATCCCGTTGTAGGCAGCAATCATATCCGAGGTCCCATGCCCTATTACCATTATTCCGTTGAGACCGAGAAGCGGTGCGCCTCCGTACTCCCTGGGGTCTATCTTATTGTTCAGCTTCCTTATGGCGGGATAGCCGAGGGCAAAACCGATTCGCTGGAAGAGGTGGTATCCTATCTCCTGCCACACGAACTCGAAGGTGAGCTTGAACACCCTCTCCGTCACCTTCACAACCACGTTCCCTACAAAACCGTCGCACACGATCACATCGACGTCGCCATCGTAGATGCCGTAGCCCTCTATGTTCCCAATGAAGTTGAAATCGACGTCTTTCAGAAGGTCGTACGTCTTGAGTGTGAGCTCATTCCCCTTTGATTTCTCCTCCCCCACACTCAATATACCGACAGAGGGGTTCTTCTTTCCCTGCACCTGTTTGGCGTATACCTCCCCCATGATGGCAAACTGGGCGAGATATTCGGGTGTGCATTCGAGGTTTGCACCCGCATCGAGCAGAAGACTCCATCCTTTCAGGGTGGGGACATAAGTCGCGAGTCCCGGCCTCAGCACACCATCCATCCTTCCCATGTTCATGAGAGAAGCTACAAGGCTCGCGCCGGTATTCCCTGGCGAGAACACCCCCTGAACCTTCCCCTCCCCTGCAAGCCTCGTGCAGACCATGATCGAGGAGTCCTTCTTTTTTTTACATGCAGTGGTCGGCACTTCATGCATGCCGATGATTTCGGACGCGTGCTCGGTCTTTACCTTTCTTCTGTCTACGAACTTGATCTTTTTGAGATACTTCTCGATGAGCTCGCTGTCACCCACGAGCCGGACACTTACCCCAAGCTCCTGCACCGCCTTGAGCGCACCCCTTATTATCACCTCTGGGGGCTTCTCTCCGCTCATTACGTCAACTGCTATCATTTAGGGTCAATCTTCCTCTGTGGAGACGATTTCTCTATCTTTGTAGTATCCGCAGTTGGGACACACACGATGTGGGAGCTTAAAATCTCCGCACTGAGGACACTCCACTACCCCCGGTGCGCTCACCTTCATGTTATGGGACTTTCTCGTTCGTGTCCTTGATTTTGATGTCTTTCTCTTTGGTACAGCCATATGATAACTACTCCATTACCACTATAATCTTGCAAATGTGTAATATACTGAATAAAACATACCAAAGGAAATATAAAAACGCCTGTTTCCCGATCGAGTTTTCCTATGCCGTCTGGACCGCCGTGATAGCCACGACATTGACGATATCCTCACTGGAGCATCCGCGCGAGAGATCGTTCACAGGCCGTGCGAGTCCCTGGAGTATAGGCCCGTAAGCCTCTGCTCCCCCGAACCGCTGGACGAGCTTGTACCCAATGTTGCCTGCGTTCAGGTCCGGAAATATCAGCACATTCGCCTTTCCTCCTACAGGAGACTTTGGACACTTTTTATCGGCCACATCTTTCACGAGCGCCGCATCCAACTGAAGCTCCCCGTCGATGAGAAGGTCCGGGCTCTGTTCTCTCACAATCTTCAGCCCCTCTCTCACTCTATCAATGCTCTCATGCTCCGCACTTCCCTTCGTCGAGAAAGAAAGCATCGCGATGCAAGGCTCAACCCCGATGAGTTTGCGTGCTGTTTGGGCGGATGCCATAGCGATCTCGGCTAGCTGTCTCGAATCGGGGGACGGAACCGTTCCGCAATCGGCAAAGACGAGCTGCCCGTCGAGTCCGAAAGATTTTTCCCGTACGATCATCACCATGCTGCTGGACACAGTCCGGATTCCGGGCTGCACCCCTATCACCGCGAGGGATGTGCGGAGTACATCTGCCGTCGAATTCACCGCTCCTACAACCATCCCGTCCGCGCTACCCGCCCTCACCATGAGAGCGCCGTATACAAGCGGCTCCCTTATCTTGGCCCTGGCATCTTCAAGCGTTATACCTTTGTGCTTTCGGAGCGCGTAGTAGGTACGGACGAACTCTTCATGGTACCCGTCCTCCTCACAATCAACGATGTTGACCCGGGAAATATCTGTCCCCTCCTTCTCTGAGAACTCCCTGATCTCTTCCGAGTTGCCGACGAATGTCACCTCTCTCGCCAGGCTTTCCTTCAGTACTTTACAAGCTGCCTCGTGCGTGCGTATATCGAGCGATTCCGGAAGTACGATGTGGGCTCCCCTCGCCTTCGCTTTTGCCCAAACAGTCTCACGAAAATCCATTATCTTCTCCTCGTTTTCCTGTGTCCCACAAAGGAGATTCGGGCGATTCATCGCCATTATGTCCCCCGACAGAGTCGACCTGATAGTTACCGTATTCGGATTAGTTTATGGAATTACTGTGAATTAAACTTCCTCTTTAAGTATCTTTCCACAACGGAAGGGACTTTATCAGAGATATCTCCGCCAAGCCTCGCAACCTCTCGTACAAGTGAGCTTCTAAGAAAGGAGTAGCGCTCGTCCGTCATCATGAATATGGTATCCACTTCCCTGTTTAAATGGCGGTTCATGAGCGCGAGCTCGAGTTCATATTCGAAATCCGAGAGGGCACGGAGCCCTCGAATAATTGTTACCGCATTGACCTTTGCCGCGTATTCGACGAGAAGACCGTCGAAACAGCTCACTTCGATGTTTTCATACTCACTCACGATCTCTTTGAGCATCTCTACTCTC
>DATKZJ010000051.1:0-4694 GCA_035527995.1 Spirochaetota bacterium
GAGCTTGTGTAGTTCTTCTTGGAGACAAGCTTTTCGAGCTCCAGAACTTTACCCTTCGTCTTTTCGATCACAACTTTGCCGTTCTCGAGTACTGCGAGCCCGGCAGAATCGTACCCCCTGTACTCGAGCCTCTTGAGGCCATCGATCAGGACCGGTATCGAACAGCCTTTTCCGATATACCCAACTATTCCACACATAGGCACTCCTTTCGGTTTGACCCTATTGCTGGAGTTGTCACCCGCAAACACCAGTGTACAAAGCCTTTGCGTCATTACGCGCGAACAGCCCACTGCACAAAAGATTATGAGCAGATCGTTTTATGAGGTGAAACGACCTGTTTTCAAATCAGATCAGACCATTGAATATCATATTTTAACATAGCAGGGATTTTCAACTTCTGTTTCTTTTTTAAAAAGAGAACAGGCCGTCAAATCTCTTTCTTATTTCAATATTTGTATAATACCAACCGGCTGCCGGACAATAATCATCAATGCAATAATAAATGCCTTTTATGGCTCATTATACGTGTTATACCCCCAGAACTGACTCCCATTTTTCACATAGAAATAGGCGTTTGCACGCTTTTTTCATCATCATTTCGCTCTTGTGAGAAAACCGCACAAACTATAGTCCTTTTACGGAAGGATTTCATTACCTCACACAGTTAATTTTCGAAATGTTTATGAATAAAGTGCAGGAATTTCAGGACAGAATGACTTGCCCGGGATCAATCCTTCTCTTCCCCGTCATCGGCAGCATGGCTTTTGTCCATATCGTCTCTCTCTTCTTCTAAATTCTTTCCCTGCTCTCTTATGAGGCCTCTCGTAAGGAACCCAGCGCCTACGATGAGAAAAACGACTCCTGTCACAAGCCCGAACCTGTACTTCACCGAGAACAGTGCCCAGATAATGATAGAAACTCCAATCGTGAGGAACGACAGCAGGAGAGCGACCTTCCTCCCTTTTCCGTAGAAATAGACCGCGAGGAACCCCATACCGATAGCGAACAGAAATCCCGGCCACAGAACATTGAAGTGCTCAAAGGAGGTGAAGGAGAGGATGTACAGCGGAATGGAGCTGATGGCCAGAAAGGTTGCCAAAAACAAAAGCACCGGTCTGTCCCCTTTCTTCTTGGTGGAGAAATAGAAGATGTAGAAGAACATGCCCAGGAGGAGCACTATAGAGGGCCATAGCTTGCCGAGGCTGCCCTCGATCATGCTCAGATTGAAGTACAGGATAGCAATGCTGATAATAATGAGAATGATGCCCATGACCTGCTGTTTTGCTTTCCGTTTCATATACAACCCTCCGCTACTGTTTTGTCTGCTCATTGGATATATCGTTCTCTTCCGCCCCGTGTATAGAGACCTTGAGGGAAAGGTAGTTGCTCAGGAGTTTCAAAACCCAGTATATGACCTTGTATGCCTCGACGATCTCTTCAATAAACTGGCGGTTGTTTCCCACCCTCATCTTCCTCAGATTAGCGATGATCGCAGGAGACTTCTTCTTGTAGTCCTCAACAATGGCCTTGAGACCGAGCGCCATCTCCTTCAGATTCACGATCTGGCCGACGATTATCTGCTTCGCTCTTTTGTTTATTTCTTCGATGTTGCTGGAGAGAGCCCTTTTCGCACCCGGCTCATCCCCCACATTTTCGAGCAGCCTCTGCATCATCCTTCCTCTGTCCCCCTCGACATCGAGGTCGTCGTCAAACGCCGTTATGAGTTCCAGGCTCCCCCCAAGGGCGTAGTAACCGTCAGACAGATCGTTGAGGACTCTCTTGTTGATGAAGATGCCGCTCACGATGAGCTCGTTGACCACACCGCTGATCGACGGCTTGTACTTGTCCGTGATAAAGGCTTTCATGTAGTTCAGGGGATCCACCCACTTATAGAAGGGAAGCCCGTATCGCTGAAAGGTCTCGTTGTGAGTCTCCTGGTAGTTTTTTATTCTTCCCGCAACGCTGCCCTTAAAGATCTTTGAGACGATCGAACCCACAGCCTCATCCCTGATACTTTTTTCGAGGGACTTGAGGGCCTTGCCCACCTCCGTCCGTCTCCGCTGAGAGGAGCTCTGAAAGACGTCTAAACTGGTCCGTTTCTCTACCGGTACTGGCGAGAGGCTCCTGTTTATGGACCGTATGATGAGAGAGAGATAGTCGTTCTCCTGAAGGCTTTTCAGGATGTTCTTTAACTTCGCAAGGTTCCCCTTGCTGATCGGCTCTGCCCCGACAAGCTTCTCTACCTCTTCCATGCCGCTGTCGAACGTATCATCGACATCAAACCTGAAGAGTGCGCGGCGTAGCTTGATTATATCCTCCTTCAGCAGCGAACCTTCAGAGGATGAGAAAGACGGTTTCTTCAGGAAGTTCGCCTCTTCGAGCTTGAGATCAAACTCCCGGAGGAGGGGGAAAAAATCGAAATTCACGAAACGCGCGAAACCAAGTAGGTTGTTGTACGTCGAGTTTATGTTCGATATCGACTCCCTGTCCCAGAAGTCCATGTACTCTCCGAGCAGTTTCTCGACGAAAGGAGCAGTCTTCTTTATTCCATATTTCTCCGCAACCTTCCTGATATATTCCGGCCCCAACTTCTCATGGATGGCGAGGGCACTCTCGCTGTGGAAACAGAGAATGAAATTCTCTTCGAACGAAGGGAGGAGCCTCTTTTTCGATCCATCGAGCGGAAAGTGCTGCCGCAGCGGGAAGGACAGTCTGTAAACCTCGTAGATGAGCTTTGCAACAGGAGGCAGGATCGTATCATTCTTGATCTTGTAGAGATCGATCTTTGCTGCGCCGAGCTCCCTCTTCAGAACCCTCAGCACACGCTTCTGCTGGGTTGTTCCTCTTCCAAACAGCTTACTAAAGAATCCGCCGCTTTCAACGGGCTTCGCCGCAGAGGATTTCATGGCACCGTCCCTCAAGCTTTCCTATCTTCATTTATTGTAAATCAAACCGCCAGAAAGTTCACATCTTTTTAAACCCCAGGGCATCTTCCCCGCCTTGCAGATCCACCATGACAAGGAGCTGTTTCATCACGAAAAACGCATACCCTTTCCGCTTGATCTCCCGCAGAGGAACCCTGAACACGCAGCCGTCCTCCAGGTTTCTCGGTATCTCAACGGTAACCGCCACCGCTTTTGTGATGTGCCCCCTGTCGGAACAGAGCGAGCAACTCATCCTGTTACCCCTGCAGAGAGGGCATACCACGTGCGCCGGAACATCGATCCGGACCGACGAGCCTCGAAACAGCTCCCCGGGAGAGAGATGCACACACACATCGTAGCCCTTGAAGCTCCCGTTCCCTGTTCTCCTCTTTTGGTTTCTCCCATTGAACACCCGAAACCGCGCAATGTCCGCGAGAGATACGGCATAGGAGACCCGGCTCTTCGGCAGGATGGTGCTCTCCCCCGCCTCACCGAACACTATATTATATCGACGTCTCTTCCTATCATCGATGAGCGTCTCATACGCGTCGAGTATCCTTATAAAATCACGATGATCGTGTGATATGTCCGGATGCAGCCTTTTCGCGAGGCGTCTGAAGGCCCTCCTGATCTCTTGTTTTTCAGCCCCCCTGTCGATTTCCAGCAACTTGTAGTAGTTATCCATCCCTACTCCCACTCTATCGTGGCAGGCGGCTTCGATGATATGTCGTACACCACGCGGTTTATGCCCTTCACCTCTCCTATGATCCTGGATGATATACGCTCGAGCACGTCAGGAGGGATCTTGAACCAGTCCGCTGTCATCCCGTCGACGGAATGGACGGCCCTCACGACGCACACACTCTCGTAGGTGCGTTCGTCTCCCATAACCCCGACGCTCCGGACGGGCAGCAGCACCGCAAAGGCCTGCCAGATATCACGGTAGAGGTCCGCACGTTTGACCTCCTCAATAATGATGGCGTCCGCGTCTTGCAGTATCCGAATCCTTTGTTTCGTCACCTCGTCGATGACCCGTATTGCGAGCCCCGGGCCGGGAAAAGGATGCCTCATGATGATGACCTCGGGTATCCCGAGAAGCCTGCCCAGCTCCCTCACCTCGTCCTTGAAGAGCTCGCGGAGCGGCTCTATGAGCTTCAGCTTCATCCTCTGCGGGAGTCCGCCCACATTGTGATGGCTCTTTATGGTGGCAGACGGTCCCAGGTGTGATACCGATTCTATTACGTCCGGATAGAGTGTGCCCTGCGCGAGGTACTCTATCTCCCCGATCCTCTTCGCCTCCTCCTCGAATACCCTGATGAACTCCCTGCCGATTACTTTTCGCTTCCGTTCCGGATCGCGCACTCCTTTCAGCCGTTTCAAAAACCGCTCTGCTGCATCGACACAGATGAGTTCGAAGTCAAAGCCGTTACTGAAGCTCCCCGTTACTTCCTCAACCTCGTCCTTCCGCAGAAGCCCGTTGTTGATAAATACCGCCTTCGTATCCTTCCCGATCGCCCTTCCCATAAGAGTGGCGACAACACTGGAGTCCACGCCGCCGGAAAGAGCGCATATCGCCTTCTTCCCGTTTACCGCGGTCCTGATGCGCTCGGTCTCCCTCTCTATGAACGATCCGACGCTCCAGTCCGGTTTGGCCCCGCACACCTTCTCTAAAAAGTTCTTCAGGACCTCTTTGCCCCTCTTCGTGTGGCTCACCTCCGGATGGAACTGAACGCCGAATATTTTACCCGAAGGATCGACCACGGCCGCGTA
>DATKZJ010000052.1:0-8523 GCA_035527995.1 Spirochaetota bacterium
CCTGCCTGCCTCTATCTCGTTGATGATGAGGTAATCTGTGTACAGGAGCGCCGGGGGGACGATCTCCCTGAACCGGTAGCTCGACTCACTGACAACGTCCACCGATGTCTTGAGCCCGCTCTCCTTTGCCAGTTTTAAAAGCCTCGCCATCCTCGTCCCGTACTCCTCATCCCGCGAGTCGAGGGTATCGAGAAGGAGGATATACCCTATATGAAAAAGCTTCGAACGCACGCGCGAAAAATCGAAGTTTTTTATGTCGAGAAGACTGTTCGCACCTCCGTTGTAAAAGAACGTACGGTTCCCGGTCTCCTTTACGGTTATGACATCCGTATACGATGTCGGCACCCCCTCCACGAACTGCATCTGTGACGTGTCGATGCTGTGGCTTTTCAGGTCTTCGAGAATGTAGTTTCCATCTTCGTCGTCCGACACGACACCGATCCCGAAGAGCGGCAGGCCTGCCTTCAGTATTGAGAGGTCCTTTAAAACGTTGTACGCACATCCTCCGCTGGCTCTCTTTTCTTCGAGTATCATTGCGAGCATGCCCTGCTCCGGCCACAGGTCAACAACCTTGATTCGGTCGATGATAAAGCTACCGCCGCATGTGATTCCTCTTCTCTCCATTGTACCCCTCGCGTAAGCTCTTTTTATTTTATATACAATTTTACCGTATAAGACAACCGAATTATTACCTTGAAACAGCTCATAGTTTATAAGAGGATAAAGCCGCGTTTTTACCCCCTGCCGGAGCATGGTTCACAATCCGATAAAAGAGCAATATGAGAGGGTTGTCCGGGGACCGGGCACGGTATTATTATAAAACAAGATGGATGAGATTGGAATACAAATAGGTAAAGCTGCCCGCATAATTCGTGACTCGAAACACCTCGTTGCATTCACCGGTGCCGGAATCTCCGTGGAAAGCGGAATCCCCCCGTTTAGAGGAGATGGAGGGCTGTGGAGCACGTACGATCCTACTCACTTCGAGATATCATACTTCACTTCCCACCCAAAAGAATCCTGGAAGACCCTGAGAAAGATCTTCTTCGAGAAGTTCGAAAAGGCATTGCCGAACGAGGCGCACCGCGTCCTCGGAAGGTTGGAGAAGCGCGGTATACTTAAAGCGGTTATAACCCAGAATATCGACAACCTGCACTGGCGTGCTGGCAGCAGAAATGTAATCGAGTATCATGGAAGCTCACGGCAGCTCGTGTGTCTCGGGTGCGGGAGCCGCTGTGACGTGACGCCTGAGCTTATCAGAAAAGAGGAGATGAGGTGCGGATGCGGCGGCCTGTTGAAGCCGGATTTTGTTTTCTTCGGAGAGGATATACCGAAGCAGGCTCTGAGCGGCGTTTTTACCGAGACAGGCAAAACCGATGTCATGCTTGTTGTCGGAACAACAGGGGAGATCTTTCCGGCTTCACAGATACCGTTGGATGCGAAGCGGCTCGGGGCGAAGATCATCGAGGTGAATGTCGAGCCTTCGAGCTATACCGACGATATCACCGATATCTTTCTGCAGGGGAGGGCGTCCATCGTCCTGAAAGAGATCGAGAACAGCCTGTAGCAAACGAACTAAAGCGGGTACCCGATACTCTCGAATACCCGCTTTCTTCTATATATAAATATATGATGTCGTACAAAATCAGGAAGTCTTCCCGTCCTGTTCCGGTTTCACACCCACGTCCCCACCTCCCGTTTCACCGGGGGTCACTGGCTGTGAAGCCTGGGGCTGTGGCTGCTGCATAGTAGTCTGCGCCTGAGTCGGCACAGCCGACGGCTGCTGAGCGGCCTGAGGCTGCGCATACCCCTGGGGAGGCTGCCCCTGAAATGGCTGCTGATACTGCATGCCCTGGTTGTACTGCTGGGGCTGTGCGTAGTGCGGTCCCTGATCTACATATTTTATCGTGTTCTCGTCCTCATCCTCATCTAAATCCTTGACGGTTTTTTTGAACTCCTTTATTCCCTGACCGAGCGATTTTGCAATCTTCGGAAGCCTTGCTGCACCGAACACGAGAATTCCTACGATGAGGATTATGGCGATCTCCTGAATGCCGATTCCACCTAACATAAACGACCCCCACACAATGGATTTAGGGTATAGACTATATCTCTTTCTGTTTAATAGCAAGAGAAAAAGAAAGGGAGATTAAAAACATTGCAGCGCGAAATAAATCAATATCGGGTATGACTCATCACTCGGCAGCGTCTCTCAGATACAGCCGTCATGGCCGACATTGAGTTGATAGGATTTAACTCCCATTCCGTACTATTTACTGTGGTCTGCGAGAACCGGGAGTAGATTAAACAGCTGAAAAAAACCTTTCACGACAGTCAAACATTCACCCACCCGCCGGGCAGCCCGGGTTTGTCACAGATTCCGGAACTGTAGAGTGCGTTCATTACCTTTTGTATATATGCCCCGTCCTGAAGAGAGGGGAGGGCCTTTGTCGCTTCATACACGCTCTTCATGAAATTGTACTGGGACGCGATATGGCCCCTGAGCCACCCTATGCCCATTCGAGGCCCCGGGAACATCCCTTTTGAATCCGGGTCCTTGTTCACTGTTTCCACCGCCCTGAAGCCGCGTGTCTCGGCACTATCTTTCGTGTCGTATACCATGAGGTAGTTCGGATGCATGAGATCGTAGCGGACCGCTCCGAGTGTGCCGTACAGCTCGACAGCGAGATCGTCGTTACTCCCGGTAATGACCTTGGAAGCTTCGATCGTTCCGATCGCCCCGTTTTTAAGTGCTGCGCCTATAAGCACGTGGTCCTCGGTTTTCACTCGTATAAGATTTCCTTTCTCATCGGGCCTCTCCGGATAGAGGATCAACGCGGTTCCGCTCACCCTCTCATACTCGCCGAGGAGATAATATATGAGATCGAGGACGTGCGAGCCCATATCGTACAGCACCCCGCCTCCGGCCTCTTCGAGCCGCACCCTCCATCCCCTGAAACGCGAAGGGTCAAGGTTGCTCGAGTGGTAATAGTGTACCCTGAAGCTCAAAGGCGTCCCCAGAAGACCTTCATTCAACAGCAGTTTCATACGTTTTACGGCTGGGAAAAACCGGTTGTGGAAAGCGACCTGGTGGACCGTCCCCCTTTTGTCGGCCTCTTTTGCGTGCGATACGATGTCATCCGCTTCTTCGTCTGTAATGCATATCGGCTTGTCCGCGTACACATGGTTGCCCGCCTCCAGTGCAGCTGTTATCTGTTCGCGGTGAACGTTGTTCGGTGTGCACACGTCGATGATGTCTATATCGTCTCTTTCGAGGAGCTCATGGTAATCGCCTGTCGCGAACTCAAAACCGAACTGCTCTTTTAAACTTTCCGCCTTGCTGAGGGTTCGGTTGCAGATGCCTACGAGCTTCACACGAAACGGGAGATCATTATAGAACAGCGGCATGTTGACGTAGTTGTACGTGTGCGTCTTTCCCATGAACCCCGCACCAATGATACCGACACCAAATGTTCTTTTCTTCATAGCAGTCTCCATTTAAGCACAGAAGTGTATTTGAACATTTCACTCATAGTAATGCATGGGTATTGCCGGGTTCCTCCGGTATCGGAATTTTGCCGTCAGGGGCCCTGCGAGGCAAGTTTCGGCATCACACGACGATCGTCCTGACGCCTCTTTTTTCGAGAGCCGCGACTGAATCCGGATCGACATTACCGTCCGTTATAACAATATCCACCTTTTCAATCCCCGCACACCGAACAAAAGACTTTTTCCCGAACTTGGAGCTGTCTGTGACCAGAATGACGGTGTCCTCCCTCTGCACCATCTTCGCCTCAATGTGGTAGATATTAAGGTCGGATGTATAAAACCCCTCCTCTACTATGATACCGCTGCAGCCGATGAAGAACTTGTCCGCATGAAACTCCAGGATGTCCTATGATATAGGGTATCTCTCTTTTTCATAACGAGCCGCCTACTGAGATAAATTTTCTGTAAATCCTCTCATAAAGTTCCATATTCGCAGGATCCGGTTCGATCGTCTCTCGTGAATCGTGGAACATCGATACTGCTTCATCTATCGACGAATACAGCCCGGCACCGACGCCTGCGAGGATAGCCGCGCCGAGACATTCCGGGTCCTTCTGGCCCGGAATCTCGACCGGTATTCCGAGAACATCCGCAACGACCTGCGGCCACACCCTGTTTTTTGCCCCTCCTCCAACCATGGTAACCTTTTCTATATTCAGGCCTGAGTCCTTCAGGATTTCAAAGTTGTACCTGTTTGCGAGTGCTACACCCTCTATCACGGCTCTTGCGTAGTGTGCGATGGTGTGCGCCGTATCGATGCCGATGAACGCTCCCCCTCCCGAACCGGAAGATAAAACAGGCACAAAAGAAAGCCCTCCGCACCCTGGCTGAACACCACAAGCCTCATCAGTAATCGCCTCTATGGATTTTCCCCGTCCCAGGGTGTCCCTGAACAATGACAGCGAGTTTCCGCCGAACGGAACCACAGTCATGAGCCCGTATTTCCCCTCAAGCGGATGGATACCGGGAAACACGGTCCCCCAGAGGCCCTGCCCTTCATGAAGTTTCTCATCGCTGAAATAAGGACTCCCCGAAACAGCGAGGAGCACCCACGAGGTTCCTGCATCGAGAACGCAACTACCCTCCTGCACTGCACCTGCACCTATGTTTGCGCAGTATTGGTCGTGCGCGCCGGATACCACGGTCACGTCAGGCCGAAGGCCCAGAATGTCGCAGGCCTCCCTACAAAGAGTTCCGATCGGAGCTCCTGATGGCACAACATTTGCGATGTTTTCCTCATCTATTTCCGCTGCTTCGAGAGTACGTCGACTCAAACCTTTCGTCTCAAGGTCGAGGAAGCCTGTCAGCGCGAGGTTTGTGTGATCGATGCAGAATTTTCCTGTGAGCTTGTGGTTCAAATAATCGATTGTAGATGAAAAGTAACGCGCCTGCCGCAAGAGGTCGGGCATCTTCTCCCTGAACCAGCAGATCATCGGCAGGTTAAGACCGTTCATGACAGGCCACCCGGAGGTCCTGTACAGCTCGCCTATACTGATTTTTTCCCTCAGGGATGAAGTCGTCTCAGAGGCCCGCGTGTCCATCCAGCTCACAGCCCTGTATATCGGACTGAAATTACTGTCTAGGAGTACGAGGCATCCCCCCTGTGTGGAGAGGCTCATCGCGGTGATATCTTCCCGGTGAGCGGCCGCCATCGGCAGCACGGTAGAAACGATGGCGTTCCACCAGTCCTCGGGGTCCTGCTCCGCCCACCCTTGTTTCGGATAGTCCATCGGGTACTTCTGGCAACGCTTTTCTATCAGGGTCCCGTCTGTAGAGTAGAGCGCGCTCTTTGTTCCGGTTGTCCCCACATCGATCCCGAGAAGGTACCGCACAGATCCTCCGGAGTATCTTATTGTGAATAATGTACTTATAAATTGTCGTCAAGGCCCTGATGACACACAATATTCAGGAGTCAGGAGCGTTGTTCCTGCATCTCCAATTCTATCGTACCGTATGCACTTCAGCAATAGAATTCAGTGTGAAAGCAGGAGAGATATCATCGGCAAAAAGCACGTGTTAGTTTTTATGTCCAAAGCGAAAGAACCGGCATAACGATGTCAGCCTTATACTGTTTATCAATTTTCGACAGATTGCAAACACCTGAGTCCTGTTCAGTGTACCAGAGAACACCGATCACTTTCCGCTGACAGGAGCTCTTCGGTCATAAAAAAACCAGAGAGCAACGAGAAGGATGAAGCTTAATAAAACGGGAAGCGAGAATAAACGGATCGATAGGCGCAGCCCCACACGGTCTGCCGCAGCTCCGAAAAGAAGAGGACTGAATGAAGACGTTACTGCGATCGCGGCCGTCACGTAGCCGAACGCCTCCCCCTTTCCTATCATGCTTCCGAGCCTCGCTATCAGCATGTTCTGTGCCGGCTGCGCAGCAGTGTGGCATGCGCCGATGGGAAAGATGAAGAGGAGGACGGCCCAGATCGGAGAGGGGGTGCTCAGCAAAAAGATAAAAGGGCTCGTGAGCCCGGTTATCAGGACAAGGACCTGAAACGGTCCCCACCTGTCTGAGAGCTTTCCTGCGAGCGGTGTGAATATCAGCCCCCCCAGGAAGTAGATGCCTGTCGCGAAGCTTGCAAGGCTCGGATCGAGTCCAAACTCCCTCACAAGATATGTGGGGATAAAGTTTACAATCGCGATCATACCGAGGAACCGCAGCATTACGACAAGAAGGAGAAGCACGAAACTGAAGACGGATCTGTTTTCTGAATCCCCGGCACTGTCCTGTTTTACCTGCGGCAGATCGTTTTTCCCCAACAGTTTCCTGTAGCGGAAATAAAAGCTCCCTACCACGAGGCCGGGGACACTGGTCAACATGATGATCATTTTCCAATTCATCTCACGCAGGAGCAGGCCGTGGAGGAGAAACATAATAAATACCCCGACCGACCCCCAGAATTCGAACATCCCGTATTCCGATCCGTGACCGGACACCGTTGTTTCATCGATCGAGGCGTAGACCGCCGGGTGAAACGAGCTGACTCCGATACCCGCTACCAGTAGAAAAAGGATGAAGAAAGGGAGGCTTCCCATGAACCCCGCAAGAATGAGCGACACTGAAGCAACGAGGAACCCTGCGCCGAGGACCCTTTGGCGCGGCATGTTATCGGAGACCTTTCCCAGTATAAATGAAAAGATCGCAATCGTTCCTAGATACGCTGTGAGCAGCCCTCCTGCTGCGCCGTAATTCAGGTTGTACTGTGCGAGGATAACAGGAAGAAGCGGTGGGAGTATGAACCAGTATATGTCGTTTGCCCCATGCGCGACGTTCCTCAAAACAGTGAAGCTTCTTTTCCGCATATCTCACGTTTGAAATTAAAAGTGGATTATGTATCGAAATTACGATAAGTAAAGGACCTGTCTCCTTTTATTATGAGATCGGTCCGCTTTATTGCTTTATGTTTTATTTCATAACGAAGGAACATTCCCAAAAAGTAAGAACCGTTTAAGGAGCGATCAGGAAACCGGCGTCTTGAGAAGTTCAGGTCATGCTGCAATGAGAGGGCCTTCACTCCTGTATTCCGATCAGGATGAGATCACCACAGAGTCCCCTACCCGTATCAGTCCCGAACTCGTGACAGCGCAGAAAACCCCCTCATCGGGCATGATGCAGTATCCGATGGTGCGTCCGATTATGCACGGGGCATGACACTCTTTTCCGATTTTCGTTACCCGGAGCACACAATCATCCCCTATCCTGATGGTGTCCCCCAGCCGGATATTTCGAAGGTCCGCTCCGCTGGTGACGATGTTCTCGGCAAAGTCCCCGAATGTAACAGAAAGGCCCTCTTTTTTTATCCGGTCTATGCTCTCCTCCATGAGAAGGCTGACCTGACGGCCTCCCCCCTCTGCATGCGCGTCACCCTCTATACCGACACTCTCGATCACCTTCGCCTCTGGTATGTTGTGTTTCTTCTCACCTTTCCGTTCGCTGACGGAAATCGCCTTTACTTTTCCCATGGTTATCCGCCTACTCTGTGCATTACGAGATGACCGGTAGTGTCATCGAGGCAGTGCCCCTCCGGCTTCAGCATGACAACATCCCGTATCGTCCGCTCTATCTCATCTGAAGATGCTCCGTCCATCAGCATCCGCTTGAGGTTCGGTCCTTCGGGACCGAACAGGCATGTCTTGACAACGCCGTTTGCCATCAGCCGCACCCTGTTGCAGCGTGAGCAGAAGGGGTCGCTTATTGCACTGATGACACCAAACGAATAATCAGTGCCTTCGATCCGATAGAGTCTCTCTACCGAACCCAGATCTTTGCTCTCCAACGGTTCCACTCTGTACTTCTTTTTGATTCTCTCGAGTATGTCCTCCGTTCCGATAAACCTCTCCCGGACCACAGCCTCGCTGTAGAACTGCGGCATCACCTCGATAAACCGGAGGGCAAGACCCCTCTCCGATCCGAACCGTACGAAATCGAAAAACTCATCATCGTTTATCCCTCTCATGGCAACGACATTGATCTTGAGCCGCAGGCCTGCACGATCTGCCTCTTCGATACCCTCTATCACCTCGCCGTACTCGTCCGATCCTGTTATTGCACGAAATGTTTTTTCCCGCAGCGAATCGAGGCTGACGTTTACCCTCTGTATCCCGCTCTCCACAAGCCCTCGCGCGAACCCTGAGAGAAGCACGCCGTTTGTCGTGAGCACGAGCTCTCCCAACTGCCGCTTCCCGAGCTCCCCCAGGAAAAAGAGGATGTTTTTCCGCAACAGCGGCTCACCTCCTGTGATCCTTATCTTCCGGATACCCATATCGATGAAAATATCGGACAGCCGTACTATCTCCTCGTAACTCAGGATCTTTTCGCAGGGGATGTATCCCACTCCCTCGTCAGGCATACAGTAGGTGCAGCGCAGATTGCACCGGTCAGTTACCGAAAGCCTCAGGTAATCTATCGTTCTTCCGCAGCCGTCCTTCAGCGTCCTACTCTCTTCCACAGTCCTTCACCTTTCC
>DATKZJ010000053.1:0-3596 GCA_035527995.1 Spirochaetota bacterium
CAGGATGAGAAATCACAGCACAAGAACAAGGATAAGGCGCTCAAGGTGCTGCGTGCAAGGCTCTTCGAGCTCGAGGATCGCAAAAGAAAACAAAAGGAAGCGAAAGAGAGGAAGAGTCAGGTCGGCAGCGGAGACCGTTCCGAGCGGATCAGAACATACAATTTTCCGCAGAACAGGCTGACGGACCACCGTATAGGGCTCACGCTCTACAAGCTCGATCTGATAATGGGCGGGGAGATCGATGAAATCCTTGATGCGCTCAACGAGGCCGATGCAAGAAAGCGTCTCGAAAACATTGGCGTGAGTGTATAGAGGACGGCAGTGGGAAGTGAGACTTCAGGACCGGGCGTATCGGTTGCCCGTGTGATAGGAGAGGCAAGAGACGCCCTCCCGAGCGCCGACATCTACTGCCTTTTGCAGCATGCGGTAGGGAGGGGGAGGGAGTTTCTGCTGGCCCACCCGGACTATATCCTCTCAAAGAAGGAGCTCTCACTGTGGAAGGAGTGCAAAAGCCGCCGTCTCGAAGGGGAGCCGTGCGCTTATATAACCGGAACGAAGGAGTTTTATTCGCTTCTCTTCGAGGTGGACAGTAGTACGCTTATTCCGAGACCCGAGACAGAGCTCCTCGTTGATGAAATCATCGATATCGGCCCGGCAAGCGTTCTCGATGTCGGAACAGGGTGCGGGAATATAGCGGTGGCGGTCAAGTATCACATGCGAGAGTGCAATGTCGTTGCGCTCGATGTGAGCAGGGAAGCTCTCCGTATCGCGCGCAGAAATGCCAGGAGGGTCCTCGGTGGGAACGTAATAAAATTCATTCATGGCAGTTATTTAGAAGGCCTTTCTGGGACAAGGTATGACGTGATTGCGAGCAACCCTCCATACATAAAACGCGCTGACATCAAAACTCTCCAGCGGGAAATCCATGACCACGAACCCCTCACCGCGCTTGACGGCGGCGAGGACGGGCTCGATGGATACAGGATTATTCTGAAGAACGGGGCGGGGTTTCTCTATGACGGCGGCAGGATCGTGCTAGAGATAGACGAAAGGCTTTTAAGAGGTATCCGTTTTCTTGCGGAGGGAAACGGTTATATTATAGAGAAGATAGAAAAAGACCTCTCCGGAAGAGATCGAATGGTGGTCCTGGGGATAAAATGATGGAGCAGCAAAACGTGGCACCGGATATCGCCCAATACTTTGATACAGGTGCGGCACACATCCAAAACAAGAAGCTTTTGCTGAGGGCGTTCGAGTTCGCAAAAAACGCGCACAAGACGCAGAAGAGGTTTTCCGGGGAGTCGTTCATCATTCATCCTCTCAACGTGGCTAAGATACTCTACGAGATGGGATTTGATGAGAAGGTCATCGCTGCCGGGCTTCTCCACGATACGGTCGAGGACACAGGCGTCACGCTGGAACACCTCCGGCGTGAATTCGGCAGGGAGATAGCCGATCTCGTGGATGGAGTGACGAACATATCGAGGATAAGATCGGAAAACATCAAGCAGCACCAGGCCGAGAACATAAGAAAGATGCTCTTCTCGATGGTGAAGGACATCAGGGTCATACTGATAAAGCTTGCGGACAAGCTCCATAATATGCGAACTCTCCAGTGGCTCGACGAGAAAAAGGCGCAGCGAATTGCGCGTGAAACGCTGGATATCTATGCGCCTCTCGCAGGCCGGCTCGGAATGGCGAGGGTGAAGGTCGAGCTCGAAGACCTCTCCCTGAAGTGGCTTGATTCTGATTTCTACAAAGACCTGAAGAATAACATCGTACAGCGTAAGGAGAAAAGGGAGAAGTACATAGAGAATGTCAGGCGTATACTGTATAAAGAGTTTTCAGCATACACCATAGAAGCCCGGATCATGGGGAGGGTAAAGCACTTTTACAGCATCTATCAGAAGATGAAGGAGAAAGACAAGAGCTTCGATGAGATATTCGACCTGTCCGCCATCAGGATATTGACCGGGACCGTCAAGGAGTGCTATGAGATCCTCGGTGTGGTCCACAAGATCTGGAAGCCGGTCCGTGGAAGATTCAAGGATTACATCGCCATGCCCAAATCGAACATGTACCAGTCTCTTCATACTACCGTTGTCGGGCCTGAAGGAAAGGCGCTCGAGGTGCAGATCAGGACGGAGCAGATGAATGTCATCGCTGAGGAAGGCATCGCCGCGCACTGGGTGTACAAGCTTGGGAAGCGGAGCCTCGTCGGTATCGAGAAAGAACTGACCTGGTTGAAGAAACTGAAAAACTGGAAGGAGAGCCTGGACAACCCTTCCGGATTTATGGAGGATCTCAAGAAAGACCTCCTCGAAGAGGAGATCTATGTGTTCACCCCGAAAGGGGACGTAATCCAGCTCCCGATCGGGTCCACTCCGATTGATTTTGCATACAAGATACACACAGAGGTAGGAAGCCGCTGTATCGGCGCGAAGGTGAACGGACGCATAGTTCCCCTGAGAAAGCCTCTCGAAAGCTGCGAGGCCGTTGAGATACTCACCTCGAAAAACAGGTCCCCGTCACTCGAATGGCTTGATGTGGTAAAGACTTCGCGAGCACGGCATAAGATAAAGGCATACTTCTCGTCCCGAATGGAGAAAAAGGCCGAGGTAAAGGAGCAGTATGCTGAGAAGCAAGAGGATAAGAAGAGGCCGAAGAAGCGGAGGAGTACCGCGGCGGGAACTGAGAGGCCCGCAGAGTTCAGCCTCATTGCAGAAGGTGAGCGGAATGTTCAGCTTAGGCTCGCCCAGTGCTGTACTCCACATCCCGGAGATGACATAATCGGCTATATCACAAGAGGCAAGGGAATCACCGTACACCGTACGGACTGCAAAAACCTCAAGGCTCTGAAGGATTATCCGAAGCGCAAGATTATGGTCGAATGGACCGAGAAGACAAAGAAGGTGCACACCGTTGACCTGCTCTCGAAGGACAGGCCCGGCCTGCTGATGGATGTATCGTCGGCTATCGCGAGCTCAAATGCGAATATTATAGAGATGCACTTGAAATCCAATCACGACGGCCTCGTCAAAGGCACTTTCCGTCTGCAGGTTCAGGATGAACAGCAGCTGAAGATACTTCTCAAGGATATTCGGTCTATTTCAGAAATAGTTTCCCTCGAATGCCGGTAGCCTAGGCTTACCCCAGAGGTACCTGCTCATAAAAAAATTAAAAAAACTGTCAAAAATCCATTGACAAGTCCTGAAATTAGTATATTATTTTTAGAAACGGTGGGGAAAAGTGGTGAATTTACCCAGATAGTGGTATACTACGGATAATATGGCCTGATTTATTATGGGAGGGGAACTATTTATTAGTTTCCGGCGAATATGAGGCGTTCTACCAGTTCGCCGGGAACTTCAAGGGCGACGAACATCATTGAAGAAAAACCCGGAAAGTGAGCCGAAGATATGTTTATAGGCGAATACAGGCACACTCTCGATGACAAGGGGCGCATAGCGATACCTGCAAAGCTCCGGTATTCCAAGGTCGGCGAGGATGAGTACTGGGTTGCGACAAAGGGGTTCGACCGCTGTCTCTTTCTCTACCCGAGGTATGAGTGGGAGAGGATAGTAAAGAAGATAAAC